>NZ_JBMWDP010000012.1:0-118129 GCF_049545505.1 Stenotrophomonas sp. NPDC077421
GGGGAGATCCGCTATCGGGATAAGGCAATTATCATTTCGTTTCAATTGCTTAGGCAGCTTTTGGCCCTGTACGTAACGATTCCCTGCCGACCCTCGAGCAGCGGTGCCGCCGCGCGTTCGGCGGTGGTCATGAACGGGTTCTCGGCCGCCGCGCGCCAGACGATGGCGTGCAGGGCGCCGCCGGTGCGGGTGGCATCGCGCAGTCCGGCAAAGGCACGCTGCGGATCGTCAAAGAACATCACCCCGAAGCGTGACACCACGCGGTCGAGGCGGGCGGCTGGAAAGGCATGGCGCTGTGCGTCGGCGACCAGGAAGGTTGCCGCCACGGCATCGTCGCGCGCCCTTGCGCGTGCGGTGTCGATCATCGGTGCGGAGATGTCGACGCCCGTACAGTGGCCATCGGTGCCCAGCCGGCCGGCAATTGCCAGGCTCACCGCGCCGGTGCCGCAGCCGACATCGAGCACCTGCCAATCCGCGCCCGGCGGGACCGCATCGGCGAGCACCCGCGCCAGGGGCGCGAACATGGCGTCGAGCAGGCACTGCGCCTGCACCCACGCCTGGCCGGCCGGGCCATTCCACAGCGCGTGTTGGGGGGTGTCGGTCATCGCGGACTCGCTTCGGACTTGCCAGCAGGGGAGGGAGCCCGCACTGTGCCACTTCAAGTGCACATGAGGTCAAGCCATGCAGGAAATGGATATCGCCGAGGTCGCTCGCCGCTCGGGACTGGCGGCCTCGGCACTCCGCCACTACGAGAGCGTGGGACTGATCCGCGCGATCGGGCGGCGCGGGCTGCGCCGGGTGTTCGATGCCGGCGTGCTGGAGCAGTTGGCGTTGATCGCACTGGGGCGCGCGGCGGGCATGACCCTGCAGGACATCGGTGCGCTGCTCGGCACGGCAGGGGCGGGCGGCTTCGACCGCGCGCAGCTGAGCGCCAGGGCTGATGCACTCGACCGCAGCATCCAGACCATGATCCGCGTGCGCGATGGTCTGCGCCACGCGGCCGCGTGCCGCGCCTCCAGCCATCTGGCGTGTCCGCGCTTCCGCGCCTTGATGCGGCGCGCGGCGGGACCACGCTGACGCTCTGCTGGCGGATCGGTGTACTCACCACCCGGATCGACAGCGGCGTGCGTTGGCGGCACGGGTACGACCAGCACGCCGGTCAGCCTGCCAGCGTATCCACCAGCAGCTTCACGTTGAGCACCACAATCACCGCTGCGATCACCCAGGACAGTGCGATCAGCCAGCGTGGGGCGACCAGCACCCCCATTCGGGTCCTGTCGGATACGAAGCGGACCAGCGGAATCACCGCAAACGGCAGCTGCATGGACAGCAGTACCTGGCTGAGCACCAGCAGCCGCGCGGTGCCCTGGTCGCCGTAGAGGGCGGTCACGACCACCACCGGGACGATGGCGATGCCGCGGGTGATCAGCCGGCGCGCCCACGGCGCGATGCGCAGCCGCAGAAAGCCCTCCATCACGATCTGGCCCGCCAGCGTCGCGGTCACCGTGGAGTTGATGCCCGAGGCGAGCAGGGCAACGGCGAACAGCGTGGAAGCCAGTCCCACGCCCAGCATGGGTGCCAGCAGCTCATGGGCCTGCTCGATGTCCTGCACGTCGGTGCGGCCGTGTGCATGGAACACGGCCGCCGCCAGGATCAGGATCGAGGCATTGATGAACAAGGCCAGCATCAGCGCCAGGGTGCTGTCGGCCACCGCCCAGCGCAGCGCACTGCGGCGGCCGGGGTCGGTGCGTGGATACGCGCGGGTCTGCACGATCGAGGAATGCAGATACAGGTTGTGCGGCATCACCGTGGCGCCGATGATGCCGATGGCCAGGTACAGCGCCTGCGGGTTGGTCACCACCTCGGCATGCGGGATGAAGCCGGCCAGCACGGCCTGCAGCGGCGGCGCGGCCAGCACGATCTGGACCGCGAAGCAGCCGAAAATCACCAGCAGCAGCGCGATGACGAACGCTTCCAGTGCGCGGAAACCGCGATGCATCAGCAGCAGCACCAGCACGACGTCCACGGCCGTGATGACCGCGCCGGCAAGGAGCGGAATGCCGAACAGCAGCTTCAGTGCAATGGCGGTACCGATGACTTCGGCCAGGTCACAGGCGATGATCGCCATCTCGCACAGCAGCCACAGGCCCAGGTTCACCGGCCGACTGAAATGGTCGCGGCAGGCTTGGGCGAGGTCGCGGCCGGTGGCGATGCCCAGCCGCGCTGACAGGCCCTGCAACACGATCGCCATCAGGTTGGACAGCAGGATCACCGACAGCAGCAGGTAGCCGAACTGCGCGCCACCGGCGATGTCGGTCGCCCAGTTGCCCGGATCCATGTAGCCCACCGACACCATGTAGCCCGGGCCGAGGAAGGCCAGCAGGCGGAACCACCAATGGCCCCCACTCGGCACGGCCACGCTGGCGTTCATCTCACCCAGGCTCGGGCTGTGTCCGGGCGTCGCCGGCCAGGCGGGGTCTGCAGGAGCGGGGAGGCGAGGGCGGTCCATGCCTCAATATAGCAAAGGCTATATTAGTAAGTAATTGCAATATCAGGCCGTATCGCCTCGTGAACCGGCCACGCCGGAGAGGGGGTGGGCTCTGGCGGGCAATGCCACCGTCTTAACCGCAGACCGCGTATCGTCATCGCTCTTTCGTTGAGCAGGTGATGCATGCGCTGGATTGTGTTGTTGGCCGCAATGGCCATGCCGGTCGTCTCGTGGTTTTCGCAGTCCGGCATGTTCGGTCCGACCAATGGCGCCATCTCCGACCGGTATCCCACCCTGCTGGTGGCGGCCGGTTACGCCTTTGCGATCTGGGGCCTGATCTTCCTGTGGGATGTGGTGTTCGGGCTGTGGCAGCTGCGTCGGCGCAAGCCCGATCTCGATGGCGTGCGCGGCTGGGCGGCCGCCGGTTTCGCGCTGACCGCCGCGTGGATGCCGGTGTTCTCCAACCAGTGGTTCCTGCCGGCGCTGGCCATCATCTGGGCTGCCTTGATCTGCCTGCTGGTGGCTGCGTTCCGCGCGTCGCCGCTCAACGCCAGCGGCGCCCAGCGCGCCTGGGCCGCCTACCCCCTGGCGCTGCATGCGGGTTGGTTGAGCATGGCCGCCTTCCTCAACACCGCGCAGGTCATCGTGGCCTACCAGTGGTTGCCCACCCAGAACATGTTCGGCTGGAGCGTGGTGCTGCTGGTGATGGCCACGCTGCTGGCGTGGTGGGCCAACCATCGCCTGCGCGGTCATTTCGCCTATCCGGCCGCCGTGGTCTGGGCGCTGGTGGGCGTACACATCAAGCAGTCCGGCTGGACCCTGCCGGGTGCGGACAGCATCGCCGTGCTTGCGTTGGCAGCCGGTGCGCTGCTGGTCCTGCAGACCCTGCTGCTGCGGGCACGCGCCTGGCGCCATCCGGTGCCGGCGGTCGTCGCAGCGCACCGTCACCGGCGCTGAGCGCAGCGCCGTCTTCCATCCTTTCAGGAGATCCCCCATGACGATCCCGCTCCGTGTTGCACCGTTCCCCACCCCGCGCGACGCCGCCTGCCGCGTCGGGAGCCGCTGATGCGGGCGGCCCTGCATGACCGTTTCGGCGAGCCGGCCGATGTGCTGCGCTGCGACCAGGCCCGCCTGCCCGAGCCGGACACGGGCGAGGTACGCATCCGCACCGTCCTGGCCCCCATCCACAACCACGACCTGTGGACCGTGCGCGGGCGCTACGGCTACAAGCCGCCGCTGCCCGCCATTGGCGGCAGCGAGGCAACCGGCGTCATTGATGCCCTCGGCGCCGGTGTGGAAGGACTGCAGGTTGGGCAGCGGGTCAGCGCGGCCTCGGTGCACGGCACCTGGGCCGAGGCCTTCATCGCTCCGGCACGCATGGTCATTCCGATGCCCGACGCGATCGGGGACGAGGTGGCCGCGCAATTGATCGCCATGCCGCTGAGCGCGCTGATGCTGCTGGAGTTCCTGCAGGTGCGGCCGGGTCAATGGATCCTGCAGAACGCGGCCAACGGCGCGGTGGGCAAGGCGCTGGCGATGCTGGCCAAGGCGCGCGGGGTGCACTGCGTGAATCTGGTGCGTCGCGATGACGGCGTGGCCGACATGGCGGCGCTGGGCATCGAGCACACCGTCTCCACCGCACGCTCGGACTGGATGGCCCAGCTGCAGACACTGGTGGGCGAGCAGTCCATCGCCGCGGCGGTCGACTCGGTCGGCGGCCGGGCCAGCAGCGAGCTGATGACCCTGCTCGGCGACGGCGGCACGCTGGTGTCGTTCGGGTCGATGAGCGGCGAGCCCATGCAGCTCAATTCGGGCGACGTGATCTTCAAGCAGGCCACGGTCAAGGGCTTCTGGGGCAGCAAAGTCAGCCAGGCGATGGCACCGGACGACAAACGGCGTCTGGTCGGCGAGCTGCTGCAGCTGGCGGCCAACGGCGGCCTGAGCCTGCCCGTTGAAGGGGTGTACGGTCTGGAGGACGTGGCCGCCGCGGCGGGTGCCAGCCTCGAAGCGGGTCGCAGCGGCAAGGTGCTGCTGCGGCCCTGAGTCGGGCCGCGGACGGGGGTGAGGAAAGTGTTCGTGACCGCGCGCGCGTTGGGGTTCCGTGGCTGGCTCGCCCGCGCCTGTGCCGGCCGCTGCGGTGACGATGATAAAATCCGCGTTTCCCCGCCACCCGACGCGAGCACGCCATGAACGACGCCACCTTCTACCCGATCGGCACCCCCGGCCAGCCGTGGGGGGCCGCGGAGAAGGCGCAGTGGCGTGCGCGCCAGGTGCCGCAGCGGCGCTATGCCGATGACGTGCTGCCGGCGGTGGAGGCCCTGCGCGATACGTTCGATGTCAGCCAGTACGGCACGCTCGAGTACGCGCCGGACCAGTACCCGCTGTTCGCCGTGCGCAGCCGCGACTGGAACCCGTCGTTGCCCACCATGCTGGTCACCGGGGGCATTCATGGGTACGAAACCAGCGGCGTGCAGGGCGCGCTGCAGTTCCTGCAGACGCGTGCTGCCGGGTACGCAGGCCGTGCCAATCTGCTGGTGGTGCCGTGTGTGAGCCCGTGGGGCTATGAGCGCATCCAGCGCTGGAACGCCGATGCGATCGATCCGAACCGCTCCTTCGTGCCCAACAGCCCGGCCGCCGAATCGGCGGCGTTGACCGCTCTGGTCGCGCCGTTGCGCGGCAGTATCGTGATGCACATCGATCTGCACGAGACCACCGACACCGATGAAACCGAGTTCCGCCCGGCGCTGGCCGCGCGCGACGGCAAGCCGTTCGAGCCGGGCCTGATCCCGGACGGCTTCTATCTGGTCGATGACACCGAAAACCCGCAGCCGGCCTTCCAGACTGCGGTGAATGCAGCGGTGGAGCAGGTGACCCATATCGCACCGGCCGACGACAAGGGCGAGATCATCGGCTCGCCGGTGGTGGCGCCGGGGGTGATCGAGTACCCCCTGAAGAAGCTGGGCCTGTGCGCCAGCGTGAGCGGCGCCCGCTACACCACCACGACCGAGGTGTACCCGGACAGCCCGCGTGCCACCCCGCAGCAGTGCAACGATGCGCAGGTGGCGGCGATCTGCGCGGCGATCGACTACGCGCTGACGCACTGAAGGCACCGCTGCGTCGCCGTGGGTGCGATCCAGTCGCCTTTGCGACCCGGTCACGCCTCGCGCGTGGCCCGGAACTGGTCCAGCAGCCACAGGGCTGCCGGCCCCAGCGGCGCATCCCTGGACCACACGGCATCGCAGGCGACCAGCCGCGGCCAGCCGGGCAGGGCGAGTTCGCGAAGCTGGCCGCGCCCGTAGCGGGCCACCAGCGCACGCGGCAGTTCGGCCCAGCCGAAGCCGTCTTCGGCCATCTCCAGCACCATCAGATAGTCCGAGGCGGCCCATGTCCGGCCGCGTGGCTGGCCGTTGCGTCGTTCATTGCCGCTCAGGCAGATCTGCCGGTGGCCGGCCAGCTCTGCCTCATCGATGGCCGGGCGCTGCGCCAGAGCATGGCCGTGGGCAACGAACACGGCCATCTCGGCGCGCAGCGGCACCGCCCGTACCGCCAGACCGGCGGGATAGGCGGCCTGCTGCGGCAGCAACCCCAGATGGGCGCGGCCGCGCTGCACCGCGTCCAGCACATCCTCGCCCTCGGCATCCAGCCACTCCAGCTCGATGTCCGGAAAGCGCTGCTCGAAGCGCCGCAACAGGTGATGGGCGGGGTCGAGCTGGTAAATGTCGGAGAACACCAGGCTCAAGCGCGGCTCCACCACATCGGCGAGGCGGATGCTGAGCTGCTCCAGGCGGTCGGCCGCGGCCAGCACGTCCTGCACATGGCCGAGTACCTTGCAACCGTCGTTGGTCAGTACGGGGTAGCGGCCACTGCGATCGAACAGGGTCAGCCCGAGGTCGGCTTCCAGCGTGGCGATCGCGGTGCTGATGGTGGACTGGGTCTTCTTCAGGCGGCGTGCTGCGGCGGAGAACGAGCCCAGCGCGGCGGCTTCGACGAACGCATGCAGGGATTCCGGGCTGTAGCGCATTGACGTATCGCCTTTTACGATGGAATCCATCTTTGATGTGATGGAATTGACGATGATAATAGGCGCCTCACCCGGGCGCCATCGCCCGTTCCGCGCATCCGCCGTTCCGGCCGATGCCCCGGTACCCCCGCGTCAGCAGGGCGCGCGCCGGCTGACATCAAGGAGCTCTCCATGCACACACAGGTGCATTCCCCGTCCCGTGCCCGTGGCGGCCTGACCGCCTGGTCCTGTCTGGTCGTGGCGATCATCGCCGAAGTGGTCGGTACCTCGTTCATGGCCCATGCCGCCCGTCATGGCGGCTACCTCGGCTATGCCGTGATGGCGGCGGCACTGGCCGTGTCGTACTACTTTCTGGCGCTGTCGGTGCGCGGCATCGCGGTCGGTGTGGCCTATGCAGTGTGGGAGGGCCTTGGCCTGACCCTGCTGACCCTGGTGGGCATCCTGGTGTTCAAGGACAGTCTGTCGCTGCAGCAGGCGCTCGGCCTGGCAATGGCGGCCGTCGGCATCGTCTGCGTCACGCTGGGCGAGGAGCACGGGCCGTGAACCTCACCGCATTCCTGTTCGTGCTGTGCTCGGCACTGATCGATATCGCCGCCTACATGATGGTCGCCAAGTCCGATGGCTTCCGCAGGCCGGGATGGGGCATCGGCGCCATCGTGCTGGTCTGGGTCGCGTTTGCGCTGCTCGGCCAGGCGGTCAGAACGCTCGACCTGGCCACGGCCTATGCGATGTGGGGCGCCATCGGCGTGATCGGCACCGCCGTGTGCGGCCGGGTGCTGTTCGGCAATCGCCTGCGCCCGATCGGCTGGGTGGGCATCGCTCTGGTCACCGGTGCCGTCGTGGTGCTGTCCAGCCACTGATCGGGGTCAGCGGAACAGCTGGTTCAATACAGCGCCGGAGGCCGCATCGGCGAACCCGTCGAAGCGGCCTTCGTCCCTCAGCAGCTGCGAGGCCCGCATCATCCCGCCCCACGCGGTCCGTGCCATCGCACCGCCCACGCTGACCCGGCGTACGCCCATGTCGGCGATGTCCTGCAGGGTGTAGGGTACCGCGCTGCCCACCAGCAGGTTGACCGGTCGCGGTGCCACCGCGGCGACCACGGCCTGGATCTGCCCGGCGGTGGTGATGCCGGGGGCATACAGGCAGTCCGCACCGGCGGCCGCGTAGGCGCGCAGGCGGGTGATGGCATCGTCCAGGTCGGGGCGGCCTACGAAGAAGTTCTCCGCGCGGCCGACCAGAATCACGTCTTCACCGGACGCGTCGATCGCATCGCGCGCTGCGCGTACCCGTGCCACCGCCTCATCCAGCGTGCGCAGCGGGTGTGCCGGGTCCGGTCCGGCATCCTCGATGGAAATGCCGGCCACGCCGGTGGCGATGGCGCGCGCCACGTTGTGGCCCACCGCCTCGAGACTGCCGAAGCCGTCGCCGAAGTCCGCGTTCACCGGCAGCGGCGTGGCCGCTGCCAGCGCGTGCAGGTGCTCCAACGTAGCCTCCAGTGACAGCTCGCCGTCGGCGTTGCCCTGGCTCCACGCGACCCCCGAACTGGTGCTGGCCAGCGCCGGGAAGCCGAGGCTGTGCAGGTAGCGCGCGCTTCCCACGTCCCACGGGTTGGGCAGCACGAAGCAGCCGTGGTCGTGCAACGTGCGGAAGGCCGCGCGGCGCGGGCGCGGATCGAAGGAAAGTGCCGTCATCGTGCGCATCCGGTAAGCAGGGGGCCGATGGTAGCGCCAGCGCGGGCCGTTCAGAACGCGAGCGTGCCACCGTTGTTGTCGGAAGAGCGCGTGCAGCCGCCGCGGTCGAGCAGATTCTCGACGCCGATCCCCAGCATCAGGTCGTGCCGTCCGGGCCCGACGTCGCAGCCAGCTCGGGCTGCAGCAGCGCTGCCATCCAGTCCATGAACGCCGCCGCCCGACGCGGCAGGTGGCGCCGCTGGGCGTAGAGCAGGCTCACCGGCATGGGTTCGGCCACGCACTGCGGAAGGATCTCCACCAGCGCGCCACTGGCCAGCGCCTGTCGGGCACCCAGACGGGGTACCTGGATGATGCCGAGCCCGGCCAGCGCCGCGGCGGTATAGCTCTCGCCACTGTTGACCGTTACCGCGCCGTGCATCGGCAGGGTCCGGTAGCGCTGCCCGTCGTGGCACTCGAAGCCGGGCGGGCGCTGGCCCAGCGTGCCCACATAGTGGACCAGCGCGTGAGCGGACAGATCGGCCAGCGCATGCGGCACGCCTCTCGCCGCGAGGTAGGCCGGGCTGGCGCAGTTGACGATGTGCATCCAGCCCAGCGGCCGTGCGACCAGGGTGTTGTCGTCGAGCGGTCCGACCCGGACCACGCAGTCGAAGCCTTCGCGGATCAGATCGACGCGGCGGTCGGTGCCGCTCAGTTCGATCTCGATCCCCGGGTGCCGGGCCAGGAAGTCAGGCAGGTGCGGGATCACCAGGTGCCGGGCCAGGCCGCTGGACATGTCCACCCGCAGCCGGCCCGTCAGTTGGCCGGTATCGCGGCGGAACATGCCCTGCAGCTCTTCGATGTCATCGAGCAGGTCGCGGGCGCGCTGCTGGAACCGGGCGCCGTCGGCGGTGAGTTGGACCCGGCGCGTGGTCCGGTGCAGCAACTGCACACCGACCTCGGCCTCCAGCCGCTGGACCGCCAGCGACACCGAGGCCTTGGGCAGGCCGAGCGTATCGGCGGCGCCGGTGAACGAGCCCAGTTCGGCGACACGCAGGAAGCTGCGGAGCTGGTCGAGGCGATCCACGGATTGTTCGCTCTGGTTGGACAGTAAAATCAGGATCGCGCGATTTATCCAGCCCGGCAACACCAATACGCTGCACCTCTACCCACGCAGGAGAGTGAGATGAGCGTTCAGAACCGTATCGTGCTGGTGACTGGCGGGAGCCGTGGCCTCGGGCGCAATGCCGCATTGGCCCTGGCCGCCGACGGCGCCGATGTGATCCTGACCTACCGCAGCCAGGCCGATGCCGCCCACCAGGTGGTGGCGGATGTCCAGGCGCTGGGTCGCCGCGCGGCGGCCCTGCCGCTGGACATGGCCAGCAGCGCCAGCTTCGGCGACTTCGCCGGACGCGTGCGTGACACGCTGCAGGGCTGGGGCGCGTCCCACCTGCAGGGCCTGCTCAACAACGCAGGCGAAGGGCTCTACGCGCCCATCGCCGAGACCACGCCGGACCAGTTCGATCATCTGGTGGCCGTGCATCTGAAAGGGCCGTACTTCCTGACCCAGGCGCTGTTGCCGTTGATTGCCGATGGCGGTCGCATCCTCAATGTCTCCAGTGGCCTGGCCCGCTTCTCGCTGCCAGGCAGCTCAGCCTACGCCATGATGAAGGGCGGGGTGGAGGTGTTCACCCGTTACCTGGCCAAGGAGCTGGGCGAACGTGGCATCAGCGCCAACACGCTGGCACCGGGCGCGATCGAGACCGATTTCGGTGGCGGCCGCGTGCGTGACAACGCGCAGACCAATGCGATGGTCGCCTCGATCACCGCACTTGGCCGCGCCGGGCAGCCCGATGACATCGGGCCTGTCGCGGCAATGCTGTTGTCGCCCGGTACCGGCTGGATCAATGCACAGCGGGTGGAAGCGTCCGGCGGCATGTTCGTGTGAGCGCGGCGGACGTGCGGCCGCCGGTCGCACGTCCGCAAACGGGTCGTATTCTCAGCAAGCCGCTATCATGGTGGGTTCCGATGACTGCGACGCCGAGTGTGACGTGAACGCAAAACCTCCGATGCACCCGATGGGCCGTGTGTTCGCCACCGTCGCCTTCATCGAAGCCCTGACCTGGGCCGGCCTGCTGATCGGCATGTACTTCAAGTACCAGGCCGCCGATCCGAGCCCGGTCGGCGTGCGCCTGTTCGGGCCGCTGCACGGGATCGCCTTCCTGGCGTATGTCGTGGTCACCGTGCTGGCTGCGGTGAAACTGCGCTGGCCGTGGTGGGCCGCGTTGGTGGCGTTGGCCGCCGCCATCCCGCCGCTGGTCACCCTGCCGCTGGAGGGGTGGTTCAAGCGCCGCGGCCTGCTGGCCGCCCGCGCCCGGTAACCAGGTCGGCGTGCCGGGGGAGCGGCTGGAAACCGCCGCTACATCCCGGTGCCGCCCGCCGCCACCGCAGCGCGGATCTGCTGCGGTGTCTGGAAGCCAGGCAGCCGGGACACTTCGTGCCCGTCACGCACCAGTTGCAGCGTCGGGGTCTGACGCAGCCCAAGGCTGCGGAAGAATGCCTCGCCGAGCGTTTCCAGCTTCACGTTGAGCAGTACCACGCCCTCGGCCTGTGGGGTGGCGGCGAACGCGGCCAGCGACAGCGCCAGCATCCGGCAGCCGGGGCAGTTGTCCTTGTGGAAATCGACCAGCACGGTCGGGTGCGCGCGCAGCGCGGCGTGGTAATCATCCGGCGTGGTGGCGTGCAGGGTCAGCATGGCGCAGGGCCTCGATGGCGGCCGATACGTGATCGGCCCAGTGGTGGATGGTGCGGGTGTCGGCATCGCCGTGCGGCATCTGCTCGATCTCCAGAACCGGGTGCGGGGAACCGAAGAACCGCGCCAGCCGATGCGCCGCACCGCAGTAATACTCCTGGCCCCATTGGGTCTCGCCGGTACCAAACACCGCCACGCGCGCTGCCGGCGGCATTCCGGGGCCGTCGCGCAGCGTGGCGACGAACTGCTTCATCTCGGCCGGCGTGCGGCCGGCATTGTCGGTCCAGCAGCCCAGCAGCAGCGCATCGCGTGGCTGTCCAATGTCCGCTGCGTGCGCGCCGTCCACCTCCACGCACCGCACCACATGCCCGTGCATGCGCAGCCGTGCCGTCACGATGCGCGCGACCTCGCGGGTGTTGCCACTCAGGGAGGCATAGGCGAGCAGTACATGCATCGGCGTAGCCTACAGATCGTCGAAACCGTTGTCCGAACTGGTCTTCTTGTAGCTGGCATTGCGCATCTCGAAGAAGTCCGTCTTGGTCTCGGTGAAATTGTCGGCGTAGGCCTTGATCCACGGCATCACGTTGACAGTGGTATCGCTGTACAGCTTCTCGATGCCGAGCATGCCGGCCATTTTGTTGGCGCGGTACTTCACGTAGCGGATCATCTCGTCCACGTCGATGCCGTCGATACCGTCCAGCACTTCGCCGGTCCAGCGTGTTTCCAGCGCGATGGCGTGCTCGAACGCGTCGTGTACGTAGGCGGTGAGCTGTTCGCCCTGCAGTTGCTGGTTCTCGCCGACGATGGCGCGGATCAGCTCGCTGATGAACTTGGTGTGCGCCAGTTCGTCGCGGTTGATGAAGCTGATGATCTTGCCGGTACCGGTCATGCGGTTCTGCCGCACCAGGTTGTAGAAGAACGCGAACCCGGAATAGAAGTTGATGCCCTCCAGAATCGACGACTGGATCAGCGCGCGGATCAGCGTCTCGGCGGTCTTCCCGCGCATGAAGTCGTCGTAGGACTGCATGATCGGCGCGTTGCGCGCCAGGATCGTCGGATGGGTCCGCGCCAGCTCGAACACCCGGTTCTGATCGGCCAACCCGGCAATGGAGGCCAGTACATAGCTGTAGCTCTCGTTGTGGATCACCTCCTGCTGGCCGATGATCGCCGCATTGGCGTGGGCGGCCGGGTCGGTGATGTACTCGGCCACGTTGTAGATGAAGCGGGTCTGCGGCGAATCCAGCGTGGCCAGCAGACCGATGATCGAGTCGTACGCATTCTTTTCGCGGGCCGACAGCTCGCCGTACTGGCGGGCGTCGCCCTTCATGTCCACTTCGTCGGGAATCCAGAAGTTGGTCGACAGCTCCTTGTACGCCCGGTAGAAGGACGGGTAGGGGATGTCGTTCCAGTTGAGGATGCCACTGGTGCGGCCGTTGATGATCCCGGTGGAGCGGTTGGGATGGCGCGGTTCGAGGATCCTGATGCGTTCGAGCGGCGTTGCCATGAGGTGTCCGGAGTTGATCCCCCTGCGGCAGGGGGGGCCGCGAAGCGGCGGGGTGTGGGTACCGGTGGGGAGGCGGTGCGGAGGCGCCGTGCTAGCTCCCGCACCATTCGCATTCGTCGATATCGATATCGTTCGAGCGCACGTAGTACGTCGTCTTGAGGCCTTCGCGCCACGCGCTCATGTGCAGCGCGAGCAGGGTGCTGGCGCGGATGGTGCTGGGCACATACAGGTTGAAGCTGATCGACTGGTCCACGTGGCGCTGGCGGCGCGCGTTCTGCCGGATGCTGGCGAACTGGTCCAGCCGGTAGGCCCCTTTTTCGTAGTAAGGGTAGGTGTCCAGCGACAGGCCCGGCGCGGCCACCGGGCGCCGGAAGTCCTTCTTTTCCTCGTAGTAGAACGCCCCGTACACCGGGTCGATCGAGGCGCTGGAGCCGGCGATCTGCGCGGTACTCATATTGGGGGCCACAGCCATCAGCCAGCCGTTGCGCAGCCCGTGCACGCCGACCTGCGCGGCCAGCTCCTGCCACGCCGGGCTGTCGTAACCACGGGCGCGGAAGTACTCGCCGTTGTGCCAGTCGCTGCCGAGGAAGGCGCTGTAGCGTCCCTTTTCCTCGGCCAGGCGCATGCTGGCCTGGATGGCCAGGTAATTGATGCGCTCGTACAGCGTGTCGGCGTAGTCCTCGGCCTGGCGCGCGTCCCACGCGATGTGCTGCTGGGCCAGCAGATGGTGCCAGCCGAAGGTCCCCAGCCCGATCGCACGGTACTTGCGGTTGGTGATGGTGGCCTGCGGCACCGGCAACTGGTTGAGGTCGATGACGTTGTCGAGCATGCGCACCTGGATCGGTACCAGCCGCTCCAGGACATCGCTGGACAAAAGGTCCGGCGCCGCAGTCACCGCGCGGCCGAGGTTGATCGAAGACAGGTTGCACACCACGAAATCGCCGGCCTGGCGCGTGGTGACGATCTGGTCGCCGCTGATCATTTCCTGGATCAGCCGCGTCGGGCTCATATTCTGCAGAATCTCGGTGCACAGGTTGCTGGAGTACACCTTGCCGGCATGCTTGTTGGGGTTCATCCGGTTCACTTCGTCCCGGTAGAACATGAAGGGGTTGCCGGTCTCCAGCTGGCTGACCATGATCCGCTTGAACAGATCGATCGCCTTGATCGTGCGCCGCCCGATGCGCTCGTCGGCCACCACCTCGGCGTAGCGGTCGCGGAAACTGCCCTGGCCGCGCTGTTCGTCGTGGAAGTCCTGCAGGTACCAGCCCTTGATCCGCTTGACCTCGTGCGGATCGAACAGATACCAGTCGCCGCGCCGCTCGACGGCCTCCATGAACAGATCCGGCAGGCATACCGAGGTGAACACATCGTGCGCGCGCAGGCGCTGATCGCCGTTGTTCAGGCGCAGGTCGAGGAAGTTCTCGATATCGCGGTGCCACACATCCAGGTACACCGCGATGGCGCCCTTGCGCTGGCCAAGCTGATCCACGCTGACGGCCGTGTTGTTGAGCTGTTTGATCCACGGCACCACGCCGCCGGAGGAATTGGCGACGCCGCGGATCGATGCGCCGGCCGAGCGCACATAGCCCAGGTACGCGCCTACGCCGCCGCCGTGCTTGGAGACCCGCGCCACGTCGGTATTGGAGTCGTAGATGCCCTGCAGGCTGTCGTCGACAGTATCGATGAAGCACGACGACAACTGGCCAGCCACCTTGCCGGCATTGGCCAGGGTCGGGGTGGCCACTGTCATGTACAGGTGCGACAGCGCCCAGTACGCTTCGCGCACCAGCAGCATGCGCCGGCGCCGGCTGCGGTCGCCACTGCGGTGCTCGTGCTGCATCAGGTACAGCGCGATGGTCAGCCAACGCTCCTGCGGCAGCTCGTACACGGCGCGCGAGTGATCGGTGGCCAGGTAGCGGGTGGCCAGCAGATACAGCCCGTTGTAGGCGAACAGCAGGTCGCGGTCCGGCTCGATCATCCGGCCGGCTTCCTCCAGTTCTTCCTTGGAATATGCCTTGAGGATGTCGATGGAATACACATTGCGGTCGGCCAGGCTCTCCTGGAGACCCACGTAGGAGCCGTATCTGAGAGCCGCATCGTAGAACCGGTTCTTGCTGGCGCGCTTGTACAGTCGGCGCAGGTACAGGCGTGCGGCGAAGTGCTCCCATTCCGGCGCGGTGAGATCCACGCGCGATTCCGCTTCGCGGATCAGCAGGTCCACCATCTCATCGGCGCTCAGCTGCTGCCGGCGCGCGAGCAGGGCCAACACGCCGTCCCGATAGCCGGCCAGGTCCAGCTGCGGGAACTCGGCGTGTACGGTCTGCAGCGTCCGCTCCAGGCGCTGCCGGTCGAACGGCATGCGGCGGTTGCCGCCTTCCTTGGTAATCCACAGGGCCGTATCGGCCGCAGGCAGGGCCGGGTCCGGCAGCGTGCAGCTGTCGGCGGCGGCGGAGGTGTCTTCGTTGCTCATCGGAATTCCATGCAGGACGCGGTTGTCGTGGCGCGATGCGCGCATCGCGGCGGCCGGTCGGGCGTCATGGAGGCGGTGTCCTGCGGGGGCAGGTGGTCGGAACCGGTGCGGACCGGCGACCTCGGGTGTGCTTCCAGACGTCGTTCGCGGGGTCACGCCGTGCGGGGTGCAGGGACGTGACGGAACACCGGGCCTGGCGGAAGCGGGGAGCCGATGAACACAACATAGTGTGGGTCTGCCTCATCGTCAACATCATATGTTGGGCTGTCGCCCAACAAGAGGTGACCAAATGCCGCAGTCCAACGCTGCGGCGGCGCCTACCGCCAGCGGCGCCTTTCCAGGATCACGGTGCGGTCGTGAACCAGTTGGGCGTGCAGCCGTGCGTAGGCCATGTCGGTGAACGCGGCGGCCATCGGCGAGGCCGCCGCATCGCGTGCGGTCTGCGCCCGTGCGGCATCCAGATTGTCGCTGCGCAGTGCGAGGTCGGCCAGCACGATCACCCGGCCCGGCTGCACCTCCACATAGCCGCCCGATACGTAGATGTGCATCGGATGCGCCTCGGCGACCGGATGGATCGTGAGCATGCCTTCGCGCAGCGTGCTGAGCAGGGGCGTGTGCTGTGCCATGACACCGAACTCGCCCTGGCTGCCGGGCAGTCGCACCTCGCGCACGTCGCCGGACCACAGTTCGCCGGTCAGGCTGATCACCTGCAGCGCGACAGGGTGCGTCGTCGTCGCGATGAACGCCGGCAGCGCCGTGGTCGGGCGGGGGGTAGCCATGATGGTGCACCAGGTCGAGGTGCACCGAGCTTAGCCGCGTGCCTGTGTGCGCGAATTGATGACTGAACGTCCGCCATCGTCATCGCCATTTCGCGAATGCGAACTGTTATCATTTGATCCGATAGCCACATTGATCACCGATCAGTGAAGCCGATCAATCAACGCGCGTGGGCGGATCCGCGCGCGCCATCCATTCTGATTGGCAGTGGTCCTCATGCACGCACGCTCCACGGTTTCTGGACTTCCCGCGCTGGTATTCGCCGCGCTCGTCGGCACGATGGCGATGATGTCCTTCGTCGCGGTGATCGGTCCGGTGGTGCGCCTGCTTGGCCTCGCCGAATGGCACGCCGGTCTTTCCGTGACGGCTGCGGGAGTGCTGTGGATGCTGTCGGCACGACGCTGGGGCATGCTCAGCGACCGGATCGGCCGGAAGCGGGTGCTGTTGATCGCGCTGGCCGCCTACGCGGCGATCTACGTGTTGATGGCGGTCTTTGTCGACAACGCGTTGCAGTCCCCGCCCGCGTTGTGGGTGTCGGTGTTTGCGCTGGTCGGCACACGGGCACTGGTGGGCCTGTTCTACGCCGCTGTGCCGCCGACCGCGGCCGCGCTGGTTGCTGACGAGGCCGCGCCCGGCCAGCGGGCGGGGGCGATGGCCAAACTGGGGTCGGCCAATGCACTGGGCATGGTGGTCGGCCCTGCCGTCGCAGGCTGGATCGCATTCCAGCATCTGTCGCTGACGCTGTACATCGCCGCACTGCTGCCGGTGCTCGCGTTTGCGGTGATCGCGTGGCGGTTGCCTGCCCACGGGCCCGCAGCACCCCGCCAGGACGGGCCGCGACCACGCCTGGCCTGGGGCGATGCGCGCCTGCGACTGCCCGTGCTGGCGGTCTTCGCTGCAATGATCTCGGTCACCATCGCGCAGGTCACAGTGGGCTTCCTTGCGATCGACCGGCTGCAGCTGTCGCCGGCCGATGGCGCCCGTGTGGCGGGGTTGGCGCTGACAGCCGTGGGCGTGGGCCTGATCCTCGCGCAGGTGCTGGTGATGAAGCTGTCGCATATTCCGCCGCGACGCTGGATTGCGGTGGGCGCATTGATCGCCGCGATCGGTTTCGCATCGGTCGCGGCGGTGGCAACGTCGTGGCAGCTGCTGCTGGCCTACGCTGTCGCCGCGTTCGGCATGGGCTTCGTGTTCCCCAATTTCCAGGCGCTTGCCGCCGACTCGGTCGAGGCCGGCGAGCAGGGCGCAGCGGCCGGCACAGTGGCTGCCGTGCAGGGCCTGGGCATGGTGATCGGACCGATGGTGGGTACCCTGATGTATCAGTGGTCGCCCAGCGCGCCGTATCTGCTGGTCGGCGTCCTGCTCCTGCTGCTGGCGACGGCGGCAGCCCTGCACGGCCGCGGCGGTGCCGCATGAGCGGGACGCTCGCCGCCGGGGCACTCCGGGATGACGTGGCCGAGGCGGTCGGCCCGGCGCAGGACGCACCACTGTTCCTGCTGCGCGCTCCCCGGCGCAGCCTCGCCGCGCACGGCTGCCGTGCCCGGCTGCCGGCCGGCACCACTGCGACGCTGGCAGAACGCGTCGCCCGGTTCTTCGCCAGCGCCAGGCCTGGCCCTGCGCTGCTGGTGGGTGCGCTGCCGTTCGACCCGGACGGGGACGACGCACTGTTCCAGCCCGACAGCATGACGGACACGCTGCCGCCCGCGCCGCCCGCTGCGCCGGCCACGGTTGCCGACCTGCGGGCCGAGCCCGGCGGGGCCGCGTATGCGCAGGCGGTAGCAGACGCCGTCACGGTACTGCGCAGCCCCGGTGCCATGCTGCAGAAGGTGGTGCTGGCGCGCAGCCTGCGCGTGGCCAGCATCCAGCCGGTCGTGCCGACCGCGCTGGCCGCGCGACTGGGCCGTGACCCGAGCGTGGCGACGTACGTGGTGCCGCTGCCCGATCCCGGGGACGCGCCGGCCTGGCTGGTCGGCGCCACGCCCGAGCTGCTGGTGTCCCGCCGCGGGCCGCTGGTGTACTCGCATCCGCTGGCCGGCTCCGCGCGCCGCTGCGCCGATCCCGACGAGGACGCGCGCGCGGCCGAGGCGCTGCTGGCATCGACCAAGGACCATGACGAGCACCGCCATGTGGTCGAGGCGATCGTGGCCGCGCTGGCGCCGGTGTGCGAACACGTCGAGGCAACCGCGCAGCCATCGTTGCATGCCACGGCCAGCATGTGGCACCTCGGCACACGCATCCAGGCCCGGTTGAAGGACCCGTCCACGACAGTTGCCTCGCTGGTCGCGCGCCTGCACCCCACGCCGGCGGTCTGTGGCACGCCGCAGCGCCTGGCACTGGACACGATCCGTTCGCTGGAGCCGGTGCCCCGCGGGTTCTACGCGGGCGCGGTTGGCTGGACCGATGCGCAGGGCGATGGCGACTGGTATGTCGCCATCCGCTGCGCGCGGGTGCAGGGCCGCCAGGTGCGGCTGTATGCCGGCGCCGGCGTGGTGGCCGGTTCGGACCCCGTTGACGAGCTGGCCGAGACCGGCGCCAAGTTCACCGCACTGCTGACCGCGCTCGGTGTCAGCGATGCCCCAACGACATGAAGCACCCGGAGCCTGCGATGACCGCCGCCCCCCCTTCTGGCAGACCCCCGCTGCGGCAGACCTGGCCGCCGGCCTTGGTGGCCCGCTACCGCGCTGCCGGCTACTGGCGCGGCGAGACCTTTCCAGGTTTCCTGCGCGAGCGGGCGCAGCAGCATCCCGACCGCATTGCGGTAGTGGGCGGTGACCTCCGTCTTACCTATGCGCAGCTGTGGCAGGAGGCAGGGCGCATCGGTGCCGGCCTCCTCGCGCTGGGCCTGCAGCCGGGTGACCGCGTGCTGGTGCAGCTCGGCAACGAGCCGGCATTCATCAGCGTCGTGTGCGCCCTGTTCCGCGCCGGCCTGGTGCCGGTGTATGCCCTGCCGGCACACCGCATCGGCGAAGTGGCGCACCTGGCCGCCAAGGCCGACGCAGGTGCATTCATCACCTCGGCCGTGCGCGATGGTTTTGACCACCGCAGCCTCGCGCGCGACGTGCAGGCACAGGTGCCGTCGGTCCGCCATGTGGTTATCGCCGGAGAGGCCGAAGACTATTCTGCGCTGGATGACCTGGCCGGTGACCCGGCACAATTGCCCGGCGATCCGGACCCGCAGTCCGTGGCGTTCCTGCAGATCTCCGGCGGCAGTACCGGCCTGCCCAAGCTGATCCCGCGTACCCACGACGACTACATCTATTCGTTCCGGGCCAGCAACGGCATCTGCGGCATCAACCAGGACAGCGTGTACCTGGTGGCACTGCCGGCCGCGCACAACTTCCCGATGAGTTCGCCCGGCTTCTTCGGCGCGCTGTATGCCGGTGCGCGGGTGGTGCTCAGCGCCGGTGCCGGGCCGGACGTGGCGTTTCCGCTGATCGCCCGCGAGGGAGTCACCTGCGTTGGGCTGGTGCCGCCGCTGGCACTGCTGTGGGCGCAGGCGGCGCAGACCACCGTGCATGACCTGTCCAGCCTGCAGGTGGTGCAGGTGGGCGGTGCCAAGCTGGTGCCGGAGGCGGCGCGGCGCGTGGTTGCCGGCCTCGGCTGCCAGCTGCAGCAGGTGTTCGGCATGGCCGAAGGACTGGTCAACTACACGCGCCTGCACGATCCCGAGGACCGTGTGCTCACCACCCAGGGTCGGCCGATCAGCCCTGACGACGAGGTGCTGGTGGTGGACGGGGAGGGCCGCCCGGTTGCCGACGGCGAGACCGGCGATCTGCTGACCCGCGGCCCCTACACGATCCGTGCGTACCACAACGATCCGGTCGCCAATGCGCGCAGCTTCACCGAGGACGGCTTCTACCGCACCGGCGACCGTGTGCAGCGCGTCGACGGCGGGTACCTGGTGGTACAGGGCAGGGCCAGCGACCATATCAACCGGGCCGGCGAGAAGGTGTCTGCCGAAGAGATCGAGGACCACCTTCTCGCCCATGCGGGCGTCTTCGATGCGGCGGTGGTGTCCCTGCCGGACCCTCACCTTGGCGAGCGCAGCTGCGCATTCGTGATCGCGCGTGGCGCGCCGTTGACCGGGCCGGCGCTGAAAGCGTGGGTGCGGGGGCGCGGACTGGCGGCGTTCAAGGTGCCGGACCAGATCGTGTTCGTCGACGCATTCGATACCACAGCGGTGGGCAAGGTCAGCCGCCGCGAACTGCGCGCTCACCTGCGCGCGCGTTTCCTGCAACCTGATGGAGTTTCGCCCTGATGGCACTGCCGACAATTCACGCGTATCCCTTGCCGCAGGCCGACGAGCTGCCGGCAGCTCGAGGCCCCTGGCGGCCAGACGCCGCGCGCGTGGCACTGCTGGTGCACGACATGCAGCAGTATTTCCTGGCCGCGTTCGCGCCGGACGCATCGCCGTTGGCACCGGCGGTGGCCAATATCGAGCGACTGCTGGTGCAGTGCCGTGCACGCGGCATCCCGGTCTTCTACACGGCACAGCGCGGGCAGCAGGATCGACGCGACCGGGGCCTGCAGGCCGATCTCTGGGGGCCGGGCATGTCCGCCACCGCCGCGCACGAGACCATTCTCGACGCGGTCGCGCCCGCCGCCGGGGACCACGTGCTGGTCAAGCACCGCTACAGCGCCTTCCAGCGCAGCAATCTGCAGACGCTGATGCGTGCACGCGGCCGCGACCAGCTGCTGGTCACCGGGGTGTATGCGCACATCGGCTGTACCGCTACCGTGCTGGAGGCGTTCCAGCACGACATCGAGGCCTTCATTGCCGCCGACGCGGTCGCTGACTTCTCGCGCGATGACCACGACATGGCGATGCGCTGGATCGCGCGCACCTGCGGCGTGCCGATGACCACCGTGCAGCTGCTGGAGGCATTGGCATGAGTGTGCCGTCGCCGTTGACGCTGGAACGGATGCGTGCGGATATCGCGGGCATGCTGCATGAAGCCCCCGACGCCGTGGGCGACGACGACCACCTGATCGACCTCGGGCTGGATTCGATGCGCGTGCTTGGCCTGGTGCTGGCCTGGAGCAACACCGGCATCGCGCTGGAGTTCAGCCACCTCGCCGAACACACCACGCTGCGCGCATGGTGGGCCGTGGTGCAGCGCCTGCAGGGCGCCGCCACGGCATGAACGCTCCGCACGCACCGGAGCGCCACGCGCTGACCGAGGCGCAGACCGGGCTGTGGTATGCCCAGGCAGTAGCAGCCGCACCGGCGGCGTTCAACACCGCCCACGTAGTGTGGATTGACGGTGCGCTGGACGAGCCGGCCTTCGCCGCCGCTGTAGGCGTGGCCGTCGCCGAGACCGATGCGCTGGCGCTGAGATTCGCCGAGACCGACGATGGCGTGCCGGTGCAATGGGTGGATCCCGCCCAGCGTCCGCGCCTGGAATACGTGGATGTGTCGGCGCACGAAGAACCCGAGCAGGCCGCGCGCCAGGGCATGGACGACGACCGTCTGCGCGCGGTGGACCCGCGGCGCGACCGCCTGGCCGTGCAACGCCTGTATCGACTCGGGCTGGCACGCTTCGCCTGGTACCTGCGGGTTCACCACCTGGCGACCGATGGCTATGGCATGGCGCTGTTCTGCGAACGGGTCAGCGCGCTGTATGCCGCCAGCAGGACGGCAGCGCCGGCGACGGTGCCGCTCGCACCGCTGCGGCCGGTGCTGGACGAGGATATCGACTACCGCGACAGCCAGCGACGGGGCGACGACGCGGCGTACTGGCATGCCTACCTGCAGGCGGCTCCGCCGGTGGATGGCCCCGGCGGTCGGACTGCCGCAGCGTGCGCGGACGCGCTGCGGATCGAGCGCGAGGTCGAGCCGGCATGGTTGGTACGGGTGCAGGCCGCGTCCACCCGGACCGGCGTGCCGTGGCCGGACCTGCTGACCGCGCTTGTGGCGGCGTATTGCCAGCGCATGGCCGGTGCGGATGAAACCGTCGTGGGCGTGCCCTATATGGGACGGCTGGGCAGCGCCTCGGCGCGCGTTCCGGCGATGGTGATGAACGTGCTGCCCCTGCGCGTTGCCGGGGGCGCCGAGCCGGTGGCGACCTTCATCGCCGGCGTTGCCCGCGACCTGACCCGCGCACGGCGGCATGGCCGCTATCGCGGTGAGCAGCTGCGCCGAGATCTCGGGCGTGTGGGTGCACAGCGCCGCCTGCATGGACCGCTGGTGAACCTGCAGCCGTTCTATCGCCCGCTGCCACTCGCGGGCGTGGCTACCCGGCTGCAGGTGCTGGGGACCGGGCCGGTGGACGATCTCACCTTCGGGTTCCGCGGCGATGGTGGTAGCCGGCTGACGCTGGAAGTCGAGGCAAATCCCGCGTTGTACAGCCCGCTCCAGGCGCAGGCGCATGCCACGCGCCTGCTGCATTTCGTGACCCGCGCTCTGGATGCCCTGGACGCCCACGGTGCAATGGACGATATCGCCCTGGCCACGCCGGCGGAAGCACACTGGGGCGTGGTGGAGACCAACGCCACCGCCCATCCGCTGCCCGACACCCCCTTGGCGGCGCTGCTGGACGCTGGCATGGCGCTCCAGCCCGACGCCCCCGCCGTTGTCTTCGGCGCAACCAGGCTCAGCCATGCCGTGCTTGAGCAGCGCAGCCGCGCACTGGCGCTGCAGTTGCGTGCCCTCGGGGCCGGCCCTGGTACCCACGTGGCGATCGCCTTGCCGCGCTCGCTGGATCTGGTGGTGGCGCTGATGGCCGTCGTGCGGGCCGGCGCTGCGTACCTGCCGTTGGACCTGGACCACCCGCCTGAGCGTCTCGCGCGCATCCTGCGCTCGGCCGCGCCGATCTGTGTGCTCGCCGAGGCCGAGGCGGCCATTCGCCTCGACGGCGCGGCCGTGGTTTCGCCCGCGCAATGGGCACGGGAGCCAGGCGCCGCTCTTGCGCCGCTGGCCGGACCGGCAGATGCGGCCTACGTGATCTATACCTCCGGTTCCACCGGCGAGCCCAAGGGCGTGGTGATCGAACACCGCGCCATCGTCAATCGCCTGCTGTGGATGCGTGACCACTACGGCATCAGCGCCGACGACCGCATTCTGCAGAAGACCCCTGCCACCTTTGACGTGTCGGTCTGGGAGTTCTTCCTGCCGGTGCTTTGCGGTGCGGTGCTGGTCGTGGCGCCGCCCGACGCGCACCGCGATCCGATACTGCTCGCCGACCTCGTGCGCACCCACGCCATCACTACGCTGCATTTCGTGCCGTCGATGCTGGCGGCATGGCTGGCTACCCCGGCCGTACATGGGCTGGCGCTTCGCCGCGTGTTCACCAGTGGCGAAGCGCTCGATGCCGAGCTGCGCGACCGCTTCCACGCCACGCTCAACGCCGAGCTGCACAACCTTTACGGGCCCACGGAGGCCGCGGTGGATGTGAGCTGGTGGCCCGCCGGGCCAACCGATGCCGCGCGCCCCGTGCCGATCGGTTTCCCGGTCTGGAACACCCGCCTGTACGTGTTGGACGCGCGCCTGCGTCCGCTGCCACCGGGCGTGACCGGCGAGCTGTACCTGGGCGGCGTGCAACTCGCCCGCGGCTACCTCGGCCGTGACGACCTCACCAACGAACGCTTTCTTGCCGACCCGTTCCTGCCGGGCGAGCGCATCTACCGCACCGGCGATCTCGCGCGCCGGCGCGAGGATGGCGCGGTGGACTATCTCGGCCGCACCGACAACCAGATCAAACTGCGCGGGCTGCGCATCGAACTGGGCGAGATCCAGTCCGCGTTGTGCAGCGCGCCGGGCGTCGAGCGGGCCGAAGTCCTGCTGCGCGAAGACCGTCCGGGCGAACGGCGACTGATTGCCTACGTGGGCGGTGCGCCGCTGGACGTCACGGCGCTGCGCGCCCACGTGGCCGGTCTGGTACCGGACTACATGCTGCCCGCCGCGTTCGTACACATGGCCCAATGGCCGGTGACCGCCAACGGCAAGCTCGATCGCGCGGCGCTGCCGGCGCCGGCCGGCCCCGACAGCCACGGTTGTCCGTCGCGCACCCCGACGGAGCACGCGCTGGTGGCGCTGTTCGCGCAGGTGCTGCGCCACGACGCGCCGATCGGGATCGACGCCGACTTCTTCGCGCTGGGGGGGGATTCGCTCAGCGCGGTCCAACTGCTGCTGGCGATCCAGGCGCGTTGGCGCTGCGACCTGGGCCTGGGCGCAGTGTTCGCCACACCGACCGTGGCCGGGCTGGCGGCCCGGATCGACGCGCCGCCACAGACGGCCGATCACGGCCTTGCACCGTTGATCCGCCTGGCCACGGGCACCGACGCGCGCGCACCGCTGTTCGTGGTCCATCCTGCAGGCGGCATTGCCTGGAACTACCGCGACCTGGCGCGCAGCCTGGACCCGACCCGCGATGTATTCGGCCTGCAATCGCCGGCGCTGGACCCGGCGCGGGACCTTCCGGACAGCATCGAGGCGCTGGCGGACGCGTACGTGGCCCGGGTGCAGGCGCAGGCTCCGGAAGGCCCGGTGCACCTGCTGGGCTGGTCGGTGGGCGGCATCGTCGCCCAGGCGATGGCCGTCGCACTGCAGGCGCAGGGCAGGGCGGTGGGCATGCTGGCCCTGCTGGATGCCTATCCCAGCGACTGCTGGCGCGCGGAGCCCGAACCCGACCCGGTGGCAGCGCTGCGTGCGCTGCTGGCCATCGCCGGTCATGACCCGGACGCGCATCCCGAGCTGGACAGTCGCGAGCGCATTCTCGCCTTCCTGCGCCGCAGCGACAGCGCGCTCGGCAACCTGCCGGGCGTGGTGCTCGATGGCGTGGTGCGTGCGGTGACCGGCACCAACCAGCTGATCCGCGCCCATCACCATGCCCGCTATGATGGCCCGCTGCTGCACGTGCGCGCAGGGCTGGACCACGCCCATCGGCCGCATCTGCAGTCCAGCCTGTGGGCGCCGCATGCGGCCGTCGTCGAAACGATCGAGCTGCCGTTCCTGCATGCCGAGCTGACCGGTCGCGATGCGGTGGCGCAGTTGGCCCCCGCGCTGTCGGCACGTCTGCAGCAGTGGGACGCCACACAGGAGACATCCAGGTGAAACTGACGGGATTTGAAGGGACTGTGGCCGTGGTTACCGGCGCCGCAGGCGGCATCGGCGCAGCACTGGTGAGGCTGCTGCTGGACAGCGGCTGCATCGTGGTGGCCACCGACCGCGACGCGACGATGCTGCCAGCGTCGACGCGCACGCTGCACACGCGGACGCTGGACGTGGCCGATGCCCGCGCTGTCGACGCGCTGGTCGCGTGGACCGAGACCACGCTCGGGCCGATCGGGTTCGGCGTCAACGTGGCCGGTGTGCTCCAGGTGGGAACCGTTGCCGACACCGACGATGCACAGTGGCGGCACGTATTCGCGGTCAACACCGACGGCGTATTCCATCTGGGCCGGGCGTTGGCGCGGGTGATGACGCCGCGTCGTCGCGGCGCCATTGTCACGGTCAGTTCCAATGCGGCCGGCGTACCGCGTCACGGTATGGCGGCCTACGCCGCATCGAAGGCTGCCGCTACCATGTTCACCCGCTGCCTGGGTCTGGAGCTGGCGCCGCTCAGCATCCGCTGCAACATCGTCGCGCCCGGCTCGACCCTGACGCCGATGCAGACCGGCATGTGGGCCGACGAAAGTGGCGCCCAGGCCGTGATCGATGGCAATCCCGGTGCGTACAAGGCCGGCATCCCGCTGCGCAAGCTGGCCACGCCGGACGACATCGCGCAGGCCGTGATGTTCCTGTTGTCCGACCAGGCCGGCCACATTGCCATGAGCGATCTGTACGTGGACGGCGGCGCTACCCTGCGCGGCTGAGGGTTTGACAATGAGCAGGGATCGGGAAGCGGACGCGCTACCGCGGTGCCACACCGTGGCTGTTTGCACGGGTGACACTTGCCGCCTGCAGCTTTCATCTCCTCCCAGTGCGTAACAGAGGTCGTGAAGCACGTCGGATGACACCGTAGAATTGGCGTCCAGACGCAATTGCGAAGGACTCGAGCTGAGGAATGGATTGGATTACCGAACAGTTGGAGTTTTCACCGAAGGCCGGTGACGTGATTCATCACTATTGCAGTGCTGAAACCTTCCTTTCCATCCTCACTCACCGCACCAGCTTACGCAACGCCGTGGCACGATAGAGACACGATGTTTCTATGCGTAAGCCTGACCCGAGCATTGGAATCCTTCAAACATCCGGCTTTCGAGCAGGAGGGCGAAATCCGACTTACCCACATCGTACATCGCGTTGAATCGGGAGCGGCGTTCCGCCTGGAGTCTGCCAACAAGAAGATGACCGAGCCAAGAATTCAGTTCCGGCTCCGGAACGGGGTGCCTGCGCCATTCCTTGATTTTCCGCTACCCGGCAATGACGAGCGTGGGCACCCGATAAGAGACGTCATTCTCGGCCCAAAGAACCCTGCCTCGCCTGAGCAGATTTCGGTCATGCTGGAAACAATGCGCTTCCCGGACGTCCGGGTACGTCGATCCAGTGCGCCGTACTGCTAGGTCGAACGGTGGCGTGCCGGTAGAGCGCGCCGGTGGGGGCGCGCGCTTAGGAAAACATCACCCGGGCTTGCGTGCACGCGGCCGGCGCGGCTTGCCAGGTGAGGGCCTGGGGCCCTCCTTTCCGCCCAGCAGGCCGCCCTGCTGCAGGTGTTCCATCCAGGCCAGCGCGTCGACGTAGGCCATGAAGTGGCGCAGATAGCCGGGGGCCAATTCGCCCATGCGGGTCATGGCGCGGTGAATGAGCACGGCCGAGTTCAGCGGTCCGCCGTCGCCCGGTCCCTGCGCCAGCGACTGCCGGACCTGGCTGCGCGTGCGCACCGCCGTCCACAGGGCCTGGAACTCGGCAACGGCCGGCATCGCCGGAAAGGCCGTGGGTGTTGATGATGGAGCTGCGGACAGCCGATCGGCGCCCGGGGCGTCGGCGGTCTGCGCCCGCAGCGCCCCGCGCAGGGCGTGCAGCGCTGCCTGGCCAGGCCGTGTGCCGGGGGGCGTAGCAGGGGCGGCGGGTACTGGGATGGTCAGCGCCTGCGCATACGCGGCAACGCGGGTGGCCAGCGTCTGCTCCAGCTGCGCGCGCGCCGCGCCGTCATGGTCCTGCGCACGCTCTGCCAGCGACTGCATCGCCTGCAGCCGCCACGGCGTGTGGCCGGCGGCAGGCTGCGCCAGCCACTCGGCCAGTTGCGCGCGTGGATCGGTCCGATCAGTGCGCATCGCGCGGTGCCGACGGGCGGGGCATCGGGGCGATCTCCACCCGGCGATTGCGCGCGCGGCCTTCCTCGTCGGCGTTGGAGCCCACCGGCTGCTCCGCGCCGAATGCCGCCGCGAAGACCGCATTGGCCGGCACGCCCTCGGCAATCAACGCGCGTGTCACGGTCAACGCACGTTCGGCCGACAGCGCCCAGTTGTCGGCGAACTGGCGGTTGCCTTCGCGCACCTGGCGGTCGTCGGTGAAGCCGCTCACCATCAGGATCTCCTCGCGCGAGGCGAGGTAGCCGGCCAGCGGCGCCGCCAGGCTGTGCAGCAGTTCGCGGCCTTCAGGCTGCAACTGGTCGGAGTTCAACGCGAACAGCACGCTGCCGCGGATGCCGATGCGACCATCCACCAGCGTGACGCGGCCAGCCGCCAACGGCACCGCCAGTGCCTGTTCCAGGCTCTGGCGACGCCGGGCCTCGGCCTGGCGTTGTTTGACCTCCTGGTCCAGCCGGTCGGACAGCTCCACCTGCAGCACCACCACGCCGACCAGAATCAGCACGAATGCGCCCAGCAGCACCGACATCAGGTCGCCGAAGGCGGCCCAGATCGGCGCACCGGACTCGCCATCGGACTCGATCTCTCCGCTCATGCGGTTTCCGTTTCCGCGGCGGTGCCGCGACCGGCGAGGGCCTGCAGCTCCTCGATGATCTGCTTCTGGGAAAGCACGCTGAGATCGATCACTTCACGCGCCTGCGCCACGTAGTAGGCCAACTGGTCGTCGCTGCGCGCCAGCGTGGTCTCCAGCGCGCCGGCGATCTGCTCCAGGCGTTCGCCCAGGCCCTGACTGGAACTGCCGAAGGTGTGCATCGCCGCACCGAACGCATCGGCCAGGCTGGCCACGTCCACGGCACTGCCGGCGACCTGTGCCGCCACCGCGTCGAGCTTGCCGGTTTCGGCGGCGATGTGGTCGGTGAAACGGCTGCCCACGCGTTCCATCAGCTCGGCGGAGGTGCTGACCAGCGCATCGACCGCGCCACGCTGCTCTGTGGATGCGTGGTTGACGGCATCGAGCAGCGTTCCCAGCGTGGCCAGCAGATGGCTGCGTTCCTCCAGCATCGCGGTGTCGTGGACCATGCTGTCGGAGAGCTTCTGGCGCAGTTCGGCCACCACGTCGGCCGCCGCCTTCGGCGCTTCCGACGCGGCCTGCACGAGGCGCGAGATTTCGCTGATGGTGTCGCTGGCGTGCGCCTGGGCCTGCGCGGTGATGCGCTCGGCGGTGACGGCCAGGGTGTCGCAGATCGCCTGCTGGCGCTGCGCGATCTGATCCCCGGTACGCTCCCAGCGGTCGCCCAGGCGGGCCGACAGCGTGTCGAAGGCGGCAGTCCAGGTGGTCAGGCGCAGCGCGTCGCGCGACTCCAGCGCTGCCTGCAGGCCGGCGTGGGACTGCTGCATCGTCTCGATCAACGACAGGCTGCGCGCCGCCAGCGTGTCCGCAGCGGCGGCCAGCGCCTGCTGATTGCGCTCCACCAGTGCCGCGTTGACGCTGTCCTGGCGCGCCAGTGCGTCCTGCCAGGCAGTGGCGGCGCCGGCAGCACCCGCGTCCAGTCGCAGTGCAAGCGCATCCAGCAGGTCGGTCGCACGTTGATCGTGGCGCTCGCCGAACCGGGCCAGTGCCGTGGCGAGCTGGGAGAGCAACGCGGCCTGGGTCTGCGACTGTGCGTCCAGACCGGCCTGCCAGGTGTCGGCCGAGGCCTGCAGGCGCGTGGACACCGCATCGAGCAGCGCGACGGTGCGGGCGTCGTCACGCGTTGCCGCTGCGGCGAGGTCGGCGCGCAGGGCGCTGGCCAGTGCCGCGCCGGCGTCCTGCTGTTCGCTGGCAAGCGCGTGCTGCGCTGCCTGCTGGGCGGCTACGCCGCGCTCCCACTGCTGCACCGTGTCCTGCAGGCGGGCGGACACCGACTCCACCAGCGTGCCGATCCGGCGATCATGGTGCTCGGCGAAGGCGCCCAAGGCGTCACGCAGATCGCTGGCCAACGCCGACTGGGCGTCACGTTGCGCGCCGAGGGCAGTGCGCCACTGGTCCGCCGCCTCTGTGCGGCTGGCCTCGAAACCCGCGCTGAGGCCATCCAGTTGACGTTGCACGGCGTCGCGCACCGCTGTCTGCAGCGCCGTGTTCTCGCGGACGATGCCGGTGAGCGTGCCTTCCAGCAGCGGCTGCAGCACATCGCCGATGGCCCGGGCGCTGTCGGCGACGCCGGTCTGCAGCGTGGCCTGTACCGCGTCGGCGAAGCGGGCGTGGTCGGCGTCCATGCGGGCATGGAAGGCCTCCTGGCTGGCGAGCAGCCGCTCGCTCGCCGCCGTACTGCTCTGTTCAATGGCCTGCGTCATCGCCTGCAGGCGCTCGACCAGGGTGGGCAGCACGCCGGCCTGCTGCTCCAGCAGGCGCAGGGTTTCGCTGCGCTGGTGCGCCTGCGAATGCACGTGCAGCGTAGTCGCGATCTGGCCATCCAGCCCCTGCACGGCGAGCAAACGCTCGCGTCGGCACAGCGCGGACAGCAGGCCGAGCATGGCCGAGGTGGCCACGCCGGCGATCGACGTGCCGAATGCAACGGCCAGCCCCTCCACCGGTGCGCCAAGCGACCCGCGGATGGCCTGCAGGTCGGTGGCGTGGGCCAGCGCCAGGCCGGTGCCACGCAGGGTGGCCATCATGCCCAGCAGCGTGCCGAGCATGCCGAGCAGCACCAGCAGGCCGACCAGGTACGGGGTGAGCGTGGGTGCCGGCAGCGCGATGCGCTCGCCTTCCACCCGCAGACGGACCGCATGGCGCAGGGCCGGCGGCACGCGCTGCAGCCAGCCGGCCAGGCCCTCGTTGGCCGCCGACACGTCACGCACGGCCCCCTCCAGCGCCCGCGTGCCCTGCCGGTAGCGGTACAGTTCCACACCGCCGGCGAGATAACACGCGCCGATCAACAGGGCGACCGCCGCACCGACCGGGTTGGAACCGACATAGCCGGCGCCGATCCAGCAGACCGCAGTCAGGCCGAGGAGGAAGACAACAAGGTAGAGGCTGTTCTTGAACATGGGGTCCCAGTTATCGGGGCCGAAGCGCTGCAAGCAGGCCTTCGATCGGTTGGAAACGAACGTCCAGCTCGGCCATCGCGACGTTCTGCATATCGATGCGGAACGCGGTGCGCCAGGTGGAAACGAGGGGTGGGGCAGTGGCCGGTTCCGCCGTCGGCGCAGGCTCGGCCGCGTCCTGCAGACGCTGGAAGTGCGCAGCGAGCAGGTCGGGGATGCCGGCCAGCAGGGCGTTCTCGCGCGGGCTCAGGGTCTGTTCCATGACCGCGTCGATCTCCGCCAGCCGCGCCAGCGCCGGCGACCGTGCCGCAAGCATGTCGCGCAGGCGGCCACGCAGCCGCCCGGTCGCGGCCATCATCGCCCGCTGCTGGGCCTGGTAGCGCCGGCTGAACACGGCCGCGTCCGCGCCTTCGGCCACCGTGCGCTCCGTCTCGGCGTCCTGCTGCAGCGAGGCCATCAACGTCGTGCGGACACGGACGCACGCCGCGTCCTCGGCGGCGTCGAACACCGAGGCAGGCGCGGGGGCAGGGGGCAGGCGGCCGTCGAGCGCGCGCGACAACGCCACCGCCCGGGTCCAGTCCACCCATTGGCTCAGGCGGTCGGACAGGTCGGGGCTGGACAGCGCGATCCCGCCGTCCATGAGCCCGGACAGCAGGCGGATGAAGGCCGGGCCCGCTACAGGCGTCCGGTGCGGCGTAATGGGCATGATCCCGCGTAAAAACGGCGAATTTTACACGTGATCGGCAGGGGGCGCCGGTTTCGGGCGTTCAGCCGGCAGCGCCGGGTGCGGCCTTGCGCCGCAGGGGCCGGCGGCGCATCGCGTATCATCGGCCCTCGTTTTTCCTGTGCCTCCGGTCGCCGCTCCTGGCCATGTCGTCTTCACCGTCCACCCCGAACCCGGCCGCCGCCGATGATGGCGATGCGCTGCGGTTCTGCAGCACCTGCGCCTTCTCCGACGCCTGTGCGTCGCAGGGCTACGACAAGAGCGCGCTCTCCGAGCTGCATGTGCTGGTGGACCATGTGGGCCCGTTCCATGCCGGCGAGCCGGTGTTCCGCGCAGGGGAACCGTTCGACGCCATCGCCGCGGTCCGTGCCGGCATGGTCAAGACCACCGTCATTGACAGCCAGGGCCACGAGCAGGTGCTGGGGTTCAGCCTGCCGGGCGAGGTGATCGGCCTCAATGCCATTCATGACGGGCGCTATCCCTGCGATGCGGTAGCACTGGACACCGTCTACCTGTGCCGGTTCTCGTTTCCGCGCATGAGCCTGCTGGCGACCCGCATGCCCGGCCTGCAGGCGCGGCTGTTCAGCCTGCTCAGCGCCGAAATCGGCAAGGTGGCGATGCTGGCGGCCAATCACCGCACCGACGCGCGGGTGGCGGCGTTCCTGCTGGACCTGTCCGGCCGCTATGCGCGTCGGGGTTTCTCGGCCACCCGCTTCACGCTGATGATGGCTCGTACCGACATCGCCAACTACCTGCGCATGGCGCCGGAGACCACCACACGTGTGCTGCGGCGCCTGCAGGACGATGGTCTGATCGAAATCCGGCAGCGCGACGTGCTGCTGCGGCGGCCGGATCGACTTGCCGCGCTGGTGGCGTCGGCCGACGCCGGATGAGCCTGGGTTACCGCCGGGGTCAGTACAGCTCGCAGTGCAGCCGCCCCTGCGCGGCCAGCGCCTCCCAGCCGTGCGGCGACCCGGTAGCCGCCACGACGCCGTCGATGGCGCCGCGTACTGCTGCCTCAAGGTGCCGGCGGTTGCCGCACAGATACAGGTGGGCGCCCCGGTCGAGCCATGCAGCGATGGGCGCAGCGTGGTCGCCGATCGCATCCTGCACGTAGTACTTGGCCTGCCCGTCACGGGAGAACGCGGTCAACAGCGCCGTCAGGTGTCCGACCTGCTGCCAGGCCAGCAACTGCGCGCGGTACAGGAAATCATCCGCGCGGCGCTTCTCGCCGAACACCAGGCAGATCTCGCGCCGCCCGTCGCCGGCCGCCATCTCCTGGACCAGGCCCATCAACGGCGCGATGCCCGTACCGGTACCGATCAGCAGCAGCGGGCACTCCGGGTCATCGGGCAGGCGGAAACCGGGATTGGCGCGGCAGTAGACCCGAACCGACCCGGTGCCCTGCAGCAGCGTTCCGGTGCCGGCCCCGCGCCGTTCGCGGCCACGCCGGGTGTAGCGGACCTCGCGTACACACAGCGCGACCTGTGCCTGCCCACCGGCCGAAGCGATGGAGTACGCGCGGGGCAGACAGGGCGACAGCAGGGCCGCAAGCCGCTGCAGCGGAACGGTGTCCGGATGGGCGTGGTCCTGCAGGATATCCAGCAGGTCATGTCCGTGCAGGTAGGCCTCCAGCGCGGCACGCTGGCTGCTCTTGAGCAGCTGCCTGAGCGGCTCGCTGCCGCCCAGCCGGGCGATCTCGCGCAGCACGGCGCGTCCGGGCAACCGCAGTTCACGGTCGGCCAGGACGAGAGCCGCCCGGGAGTCGCGGTACCACGCCGCCAGCGCCTGCAACAGCGCCGGGTCGTTGTCGGGGATCACATGCAGCGTGTCGCCTGCCTGATGGACGATGCCGCTGCCGGTGAGGTCCAAGGTGATGTGCCACGCGGCGGGATCGGACCGGCTCAGGCGTTCGCGCGCCACGATCGGGGCGTTGAACGCATGGTCCTGTCCGTACGCCGTCACCTGCAGGCAGAGATCCTGCGCCGCCGTGCCGTTGCCGGCCAGCACCTCTCCCAGTGCCGGGGCCCAGCGGTCAAAAAACGCCGGATAGCATGCATCGGCGTCCACCCGCTGCAGCAGCGGAAGGGCGTTGCGCTCGCCCAGCAACGCATCGAGCGCCTTGCTGAAACCGCAGAAGCGCGGGTAGCCGGTGTCGCCCAGCCCGAACACGGCATAGCGCAGACCCTGCAGGCTGTGCGCCTGGCGCAGTGCCGCGACGAAGCGCTCGCCGTTGGCCGGCGGCTCTCCATCGCCGAATGAACTGGCTACAGCCACCAGCACATCGCCGGGGCCAAGCTGCGCCACGTCGATATCGTTCAGCGCCAGCACCTCGGGCGAGTGGCCGTGCAGTGCAGGGTGGTCCGCCAGGCGCCGGGCCAAAGCACGCGCCGTCCCCGACTCGGAGCCGTAGCCGAGCAGAACGCGCTGGATCGGCGCCATCGCGTTCATGCAGCGGCGTAGGCGTCGTCGAACTTCTCCTTGCTGAACTCGACGGCGTCGAAATCAGCCATGAGATCGTTCACCACGCGCCGGATGCTGATGTAGGCGGTGATGTTCCCTTCCGGGTCGAACAGCGGCTGCACGGTCGTATCAACGACATAGAGGACGCCGCCCTTGCCCAGATTCGGCACGATGCCGGTCCAGATGCCGCCGGCCTTGATGGTGTCCCACATGTCCTTGTAGACGGCCTTGGGCACGTCGGGGTGGCGCACGATGCTGTGCGGCTGCCCGATCAGTTCTTCGCGCCGGAAGCCGGTGAGCGTGCAGAACAGGTCGTTGGCGTAGGTGATGGTGCCCTGCAGGTCGGTGGTGGAGATCACCATGACATTGTCGAGGGCCTGCAGCAGCTGGGTGGAGTCGGGACGGTAGTGCATGACGGGTTCCTGTTGCGGGTGTCGTTGGGGCCGCGCGGCCGGCGATCGGTGCGGCGACGTCGTGTCCTGCATAGAAATACGGCAGCGCCAGGACGCCCGCGTTGACATTGGTCAAGCGACTGCCGCATGGGTGTGCGACATGGCGTCGCAGGGCAGCGGAACGGCAGTGTCCAGCCGCGCTGGATGGCTGCACCGCAGGTTGCAACACACGGTCGTACGCACTGTCTGCCGCTCGCGTACATCTTCGTCTGCACCGCCGCCTGCGGCCTGGAGGAGACGACATGGAGGACGAGGTCACCGCGGCCGTGCATCGCGCGTATCGCGCCGGACTGCCGCTCGAGGAGCAGATGCGGGCATTGGTCGGCGAGCTGGCGCTGCACGTGCGGGCGGTGGAGGCAACCGTGATTGTTCCGGCCGCGCACCCGGTGCATCTGCGTGCCGCGTCGCCTCGCCTGCGGGCGGGCGCGACCGTGCAGCGCTGCTTCCCGCTCGCCTATGCGGGTGTCCCGCTGGGCGAGTTTCGGCTGGGCTGGACGGGCGCGGCGCCTGGCCCCGACGTCCTGCGCTTCTGCGTGCTGTTCGCCCATCGCTGCGCGCTGCTGGTCAAACGCCATGAGCTGCAGGCGTGGGCCGTGTCGCGGTTGTCGCGACCGTTGCTGCTGGTCGGCGTCTGCGCGGCGCGCACCCGTCTTGATGCCTTCGTGGAGAAGGCCGCCTGCAGCCGCCTGCCGGTGATCCTGCACGGTGAATTCGGCACTGACACTGCCGAACTGGCCGCGGCGATCCATGCAGCCGGGCCCTGCCACGATGCGCCTTTCGTGGAGATCCAGTGCGCCGATCCGTCCGGCGTGCCGGCGCAGTGGTTCGAACAGGCACAGGACGGCAGCCTGTTCCTCAACGGTGTCGACGCGCTGCCGCTGGCCGTGCAGGTGCAGTTGCCGCACCGCATCCATTGCCTGCAGAGCCAGCGCCTGCAGGGACCTGCCGGCAGGCGGTGCCGGGTTATCGCCTCGTGCAGCAGCGACCTGTCGCAGCGCGTGCGGGAGGGAAGGTTCTCGCAGACCCTGTTGGCCGAACTGAACTTTCTGGTGGCTGACGTGCCGCCCCTGCGCGAGCGACTGGGCGAACTGGATGGCCTGGTGCACATGCTGCTCGCCCGGCATGGCTTCGATCCTGCGGCGCTGGTCACCGACGCACTGCTCGCCACGCTGCGCGGGCACACCTGGCCGGAAAACCTCTTCGAGCTGGAACGGGTGGTGGTTCGCCGGGCCGCGCTGGGCGAGGGGGAGCCGCTGCGCGGCAGTGGGCCGCCCGCACCCCCTGCTGATGCCGTCGCCGGTTTCGTGACGCCGCGCCTGGGGCGCCCGGCCGCCCATTGGGCCGGCATCGCACTGCAGGGCGATGCGGCGGCGTTGTACCCGCTGCACGATGCCGTGCGGCGTGCCGTGCTGTTTCTCGGCGAACACCATGCCGAGCCGCTGTCGTTGGGGCTGCTCGCCCGCGAGGTGCACGTCAGTCCGTCGCACCTGGGCTACCTGCTGCGCACCGAGCTGGGCACGTCGTTCAAACCGCTGCTGCAATGCCTGCGCATCGAGCAGGCCAAGCGACTGCTGTGCGAGCAGCCGCGTCTGCGCATCACCGAGATCGCACAGCGTGTGGGCTTTGGCGATCTCAGCCACTTCGAGCGCAGCTTCCGCCGCCAGGTCGGCGCCTGCCCCCGCGCGTACCGGCGCGGTGGGCAGGCGTGACGGTGAATCAGTCGACGACGAGAAGACTGCGGATCGCGTCGTGCTGACGGCTCAACGCGGTTCGCACCAGATAGTCTTCGATCAGCGCTGCAGCGGCTTTGCGCTGCGCGTCCATGTCAAGCAACGAGGCATATTCAATGCCAGCGTGATCAGGATCCCGCTGGAACGGCGCCTGCAACGCGGAGGCACTGGTCAGCGTAAGGAACGTGGTCGCTTTGTGCCCGTCGAACACCACGAAGGTGCACTCATAGCTGGGTCCACCCGGTCGCGGCGTGTTGTGGGATTGCCACTCAACCTTGATTCCCTTTCCCGGCACGTCATCCTGGCTCGACTTGCGCTTGGATGCGCCCAACGCCCGTGCGAACTCCGCGGTATCGAATCCAATGATGTCCTCGTAACTGGCCCGAATCACGGCGGCAGCATCGATTCCGCAAAAACCGATTCGATCGATGGCCAGATACGGATTCTCAGCCAATGCCCTGAACATCGCCAGGTCGTCACTGTATGCAACGGAGAGCAATACAGTGTCACCAAATGTGCGCCTCATCGTTTCCAGCGTCCTCCGCAGGCGTTGCCGGCCCTGGGTGATGCGCTCGGCCGACGCCGTGCTGACATGTCCCTTCCAGAAATTCCCGTCGCTCGCGGCGGTACGCTGGGCGATGGAATCCATCAGCGCCTTGCACATGTCTTCAGCGCTGTCGCCTTCGGCGGCAACGGTATCACCTGCCATCGCGTTCACCGTGTCGCGGAAGCCAGCCTGGCGCTCAGGCGTTGTATAGCTCTGGTATATCTGCCCGATGCGCTGGAGGCGTTTTGGCAGCTTGTCCGCATGGTGTGAGGATTTGTCTGCCACCTCACAGATCATGGTCAGGTTCTCGCGCAGGTGGTAGTCCAGGTCCGGCAGGGGCAACGTGACGCCCATATCGGTGCCCGGGACGATCCTGAGTCGATTGCGCTCCAGATCGGACCAGGTGGCCACCGCTTCGATGGTGTCCCGGCGGGGCAGGGTGACGTCGATCAGCTCCATCAGGATGGGACGCGAGCTCAGGTTCGGGTCCGGCCCTGCGCCTGCGCCGTTCTGACGCTCGCCGTGCCAGGTGTATCCCAGGCGGTGAAGCGCAAACGGTTTGATTCCGTCGTTGAGAAGGATGCCGGGCAGGAGCGTGGGCGAAGGGATCGTTTCGTCGCTGAGCTGGCGCCGGTCATCGGTCCACAGCCCGAGACGATCGCGATCGAAGACCCGTCTCAACGTTTGCGGTGAATCACAGGCAAGCGTGTAGTTGACGGTCGCGTCGGCGGGCAGGGCTTCAGTGACGGGACGCAGTGGCGATACATCCTGTGGCCGCGCATTGATCGCGGTTGCAACCTTGAGCCCTGCAGTCCGCAGTGCATCGATCAGGATGTCTTCGATGTCACCGTACAGGCTGTTCTGGATTGTCGCAGGCAACCACGGATCGATGATGGCCTGGGTGTCCCAGTCCGACTTTCCCACGCCGAAAAGATCATGGTCACCGCGCGATATCGCCATGATCGCATCGAACGCATTGCCGCCCTTGATGTAGAACCGTACGGCGCGGGGCGCTTTCCGCAGGGGGAACTTTTCGCGCACGGATGCGTCGAGCTGATCGATCCTGTCGGCGATTTCGGCGAGCGATTCCACCAGTGCTTTGCGGATGCCGGGATGGTTGGCCGCGTTGTTGATCAGTGCGGTGAGGCGACGACTGAACTCGCGACGCACCTCGCGCTGGGCGCTTGTCTCTTTCATTGGGGATCCTCCTTGCCCGACGCCGCCCCCATCGCCTGGTCGGCCTCGCGGATGGCGGCCTCCATCGCGGCGTCGGCGGCGCTGTCGGCCTGCTGCATCGCGCGGGTGGCGGCGTCCATCGCCTGCGCCATTGCATCCGTCGCGCCAGGCAGGCCCTGCATCGCCCTCTGCACAGCGGCATCGCTCTCGGCCATCGCCTTGTCCACCAGGGTCTGGGCCATCAGCAGGGTGTCCTGCATCAGCGCAGGGCCGCTGGGGGGCGCAGGCGTGGTTGGCGCACCTGGCGCCGGGGTAGGGGTGTCGTCGACCATGTTCGGTTCTCCTTGGCGGCGGGATGCGGAGCGAAAGGAACGGGCAGGTGATGCCGGCGTGGCGGCCTGCAGGGTGGCCAACGCGTCGCGCAGCGCCTGTTCGGCATCGGCCAGCGCACGGCTGGCGCCATCCACTGCAGCGCGCCGCCCCTGTTGCACGGCCTCCTGGGCGGCGGCCGTTGCGGTGGCCAGCCGCTCGGCCTGTGCGTCGCGCGCGACGGCGCTCATGCGGTGGGTGCCTCGGGCGCGACACCTGCGGTGGGCGCGGGGCCGAAGAACTGCAGCGAAACCACACCGTGGTCCACCTGCAGCACGGCGCGCACGCCATCGGCATCGATCTGGAACGTGCCGCGGCGTCCGTCCTGCGCGAGGCGGCCCTGGGTGGGGCGATGCGCGGTGAGGAAGGCCCGCGCGCGGTCCAGGTACGCGGTGGCTGCAGCCGCAGCCACCGGGGGATCGGCAAGGTCGCCGGACGTGTTCGCCGCCACCTGCTGTGCGGCCAGGGAAATGCGGTCGAAGCCCACGGGGCGATCCTGCAGCCAGGTGGCCAGGCTGGCCGCCACCTCGGCCGGAGACGGCAGGCCATCCACCTGCGGGCAGTCCAGCGCGCCGAGCAGCGCCGGCAGCAGCGCCTGCATCGTCGCCGTGGCGGCCTGTTCGCGCCCCTCCGGCGTGGAGGCCGACGATGCGCAGCGCGCATACAGGCGCAGGTAATCGCCGAATTCCACCGGCGTGCGTGCCTGTGCCGCCGCAAAGGCGCCGGCCTCCTTGATCACATCCAGCGGGATCCCCAGCGTCGGGCAGGCGATGACGGTCTCCGCCAGCGCCAGCGATTCACCGAAGTCCATGCACTGGAACAGCGGCGATGTCTCCAGCTGGAACTCGCGCAGCCCCAGCGTGCCGGTCATCAGATAGGCCATGTCGGCCAGGTAGTGATCGGTGCGGATACGGTGGATCTGCGCGTCCAGCACGTCGTCGTGCTCCCCGGCCTCATAGCGCGCCAACAGGTCCAGATCGTTTGGCCCCAGGGTCATCAGCTTGACCGGGCTGATCCGGGTCATCAGCCGCGGCAACAGGGTGAGCGGCGAGGCGTGCAGGCCGCTCTGGACGGTCTCCAGCAACAGCGTTTCATCGGCGAACGCATAGCGGCGGCTGGTCGATGCAAGCGCCCACGCCAGCCATTCGGGACCGCCGTCGATGAAGCGCAGCACCTGCTGGCAGCGTGGCGAGAGCTGTGCGGGGTCGGTAATGGTGCGGCCTGCCAGTGTCACGGTCATGGCGGTTCTCCTGGGACTCAGCCGGCCGGGAAATCTTTGAGCACGGTCGCGGCGGCGGTGCCGACGCGCGCGAAGTCGTCGGTGGCGCCCTGCATCAGCGACTGGGCCTGGGTCAGCGCCTTGGCGTACTTGTCTTCCCCGGTGGCCAGGTACTGCGCCATTGCGACGCCGGCCGCCGTGGTGGCGATGGTGGAGACATTGCGCAGCGCATCGGCTGCATCCTGCACGGCGATGGCCGCCGACTGCGCCACCGACTGGTACGCCTTGCCAGCGCCACTGGTGAGCACCACCTGTGGACTCATGGTGGCGAGCTGCACCTGGTTGATGACATCGATGACCTGGGCATTGACCTTGTTCGGGTCCATGAGAGTTCCTTGCTGGCGTCAGGAGGACGGGGTGTCGTTCGGATCGGACGCCGGCGCGGCAGGTGCCGGCGGAGGCGACGGCGGCGGCGAAGGCGGAGTGGCTGCGGCCGAGAGGTCGTGCAGGGTCTGCAGGTCTGCCTGCGCGGCGCTCGCGTTGGCGCTGCTCCCGGTGGCCTGCGCCTTGAGTGCGCCGATGGCGGCCTTGCCTTCCGCGGTGGCGGCGGCGATCACGGCGGCCGGCGGTGGCGGGATCGGCGGCGGGCCCGGCAGCGCGGCCACATTCGGCGGCGGCGGCGGTACGGGCGGCGGCGGTGGCGGCGGCACCGGGAACGGCGCGGAGATCATCTTGGCGCAGGCGGCGGTGATCGCCGCCGCGCTGATCATGCTCGCGCTCTGCTGGCGGTTGACCGCGTTGTGCATCGCACTGCCAAGTGTTTCCAGCAGTACGATGTCGAGCATCGCATGCGCCTGGCCGGGCGCCTGGCCGGCCGCGAGCGTCACGATGCCATTGACCGTATCGACGATCTGGCTGTTCATGGTTCCTGGGTCGCTCATGTCGACGTCGCTCCTTTCTGGATGATCATGGCAAGGGTCTGTGCGAGTGCGGCACCGGCCATGACCTGTCCGCGTTGCTGGTTGGCGATGGCGTTCTGCATGGCCAGGCCGAGCGAATCGGCCATCGTCAGGTAGGTCGCCACCATCGCGAAGGCGGGCGCCTGGCCAAGGGCCATCGCCGACCCTGCGTCGGTGATATCGACCAGGGCGGCGATGGCGGGGACGTCGGCCATGCCGTACGTTCCAGACCGGGGTGGTCCGGCACGTCAGGCGCGATCCCCCGCGCCTGCGGGCCGGATCAGCCCAGGCCCAGGATTTCCCGCGTGGCCACGCCGTTGGACGCGGTGTCGATCGCATACAGGGTGGACACCCCCTGCGTGGTCGACGCCTGCATGGTCACGTAGGACTGCTGCTGGTTGTTGGTCGCGTTGTGCGCGGCGTTGGACAACGCCTGGCTGGTGGCGACGAACAGGTTGCCCATCGCGATCGCCGGCGAATCGCCGAGGACCTTGGTGTTCACCTGCGAAACCGAATCGGTGATCTGGTTGTTGACGGCAGTGGGAAATGCCATGTTGGTTGCTCCTTGTGGGACGACTGCGGAATGGAAGGGTCCAGCGGCGGGTCACATCAGCCGAGGATCTTCCGGGTGGCGGCGCCGGTAGCGCCGGTATCGAGCGAGTAGAGCAGCGACACGCCCATCGTGGTCGCCGCCTGCGCGGTGACGTACATCTGCTGCTGCGCCAGCGTGGCGTTGTGCGCGGCGTTGGCCAGCGCCTGCGCGGTGGCCTGGTACAGGTTGCCCATCGCAGTGGCCGGGGCAGTGCCCAGCACCTGCAGGTTGGCCTGGGAGACCGAATCGGTGATCTGGTCGTTGACGGCGGTCGGGAATGCCATGTGCGCGACTCCTTGGCGTCAGGCGGGATTACGCGCCCAGGATCTGCTTGGTGGCCACGCCGGTGCTGGCGGTGTCCACGGCATACAGGGTGGCAACACCCATCGTGGTGGCGGCCTGGGCGGTCACATAGCTCTGCTGCTGCGCGTTGGTGGCGTTGTGCGCGGCATTGGCCAGCGCCTGGGCGGTTGCCTGGTACAGATTGCCCATCGCGATGGCCGGGGCGTCGCCCAGCACCTTGGTGTTGACCTGGGTCACCGAGTCGGTGATCTGGTTGTTGACGGCGGTCGGAAATGCCATGTAATGCTCCTTGTTATGCAGCGGTCAGTGATGCGCGATCAGCCCAGGCCACGAACGCCGGTGCTGAGGATTTCCTTGGTGGCCACGGCGGTGGAGGCGGTATCGATGGAGTACAGCGTGGCCACCCCCATCGTGGTGGCCGACTGCGCGGTCACGTAGCTCTGCTGCTGGGCGTTGGTGGCGTTGTGGGCAGCGTTGGCCAGCGCCTGCGCGGTGGCCTGGTACAGGTTGCCCATCGCGATCGCCGGCGCATCGCCGAGGACCTTCGTGTTGGCCTGGGTGACGGAATCGGTGATCTGGTCGTTGACGGCGGTCGGGAATGCCATGTGAATCTCCTGCGGTTGTGGGTAGGCAAGACGGCGGAACTTCACGGCGTCCGGGTCCTGCCGATCATTGGCCACCGGTCTGTCGCTGTGCCGGGGAGCGTCACGTGGCGGAAGGTCGTTGCACCGTGGGGTCACAGTAGGCCGACGACCGAAACGCCGATACGCGCCAATGACGGAAAATGCGGCGCCGATGACGGCAAAGCAGGGCGGTGCTGTCGGGAGAATCCCGACACTGATGCGCGATTGCGCTGTATTCACGCGATTGCGTGCCGCCACAGTGGTGCGGCAGGAGCGGATATGGAAGGATTGGGGCCACTACCCAGGGAACGGAGATGGCTGTGAAGCAGGAGAGTCTGGTGCAGGCGGCCATCATTGCGTCGCTGGAGGTCTACGGCGACCGCAATGCCGTGCATACCGATGTCTTTGCGCCCTACGCCAATCAGCAGGGCTACACGGGCGGCAAGTATCCGGGGGACATCATTGGCCTGCTCGACGGTGCGCGGATCCTGCTGCTGGAGGTCAAAGAGCTGGATTACCTCATGCCCATCGCCCCGGTGCTTCACCAGTTCAACCTTGGACAATTCCTTCAGTACTACTGGCTGGAGCAGTCAGGCGTCCCGATCCTGTATGCCTACGCCGCCCGCGACGAGATGCCGTACTTCCTCTTCCCGCGTCGGCGCGAATGGCCTTATGCGACGCTGAATCGAACCCGTGTCTCGCCGCCAGGCGAGCTGATGGATTCGCTGGCCAACTTCATCGCGAAGCGACCCGCAATTGAAACGCACGGTAATCTGCTGGACTGGCTGCTCAACGTCTCCGTTGCATCGTCCGCGTCAGTCTTGATGCTGTTGGGGCTTCTGGGATCAAGCGCTTCGGCGCTGAAGGCATCGATCCTGATCGTCCAGACGGCCGCCGGCGGATTGACCGCGTTGCCTGCAGCCGCAGTTCGTGCAGCACTTCGAAACGTCCTGGGCAAGGAACAAACGGGTGAGGTTGCGCTGGACGACGAGCACCAGCGCAAAGTCGATGAGGTGCGCCAGGCGATCGAAGACCATAGGGTCCGGCACGAAGCGCGGATGGACGACCTGGATCAACGGGTCGAGGTGCGAGCGGAGGAGCTGGTCGACGAAGAGAGTGCCATGTCTGGCCGCGAGCTTGCCGACGAGGAGCTGGAAGAGGTCAGGATGCGCGCTCGCAAAGAGGTTGAGAGCGAGATTCTTGAGGAAATTGCCGCGAGGCAGAAGACATCACGACCGACCGCTGCGGTGCGCCGCGGATACAACCGCAGAGCATGATGGAGTGGGTCTGGCCACCATGCCCCATACTGACAAGGGGATTGAAATGCATCGCACGCTGCTGACGCGCGGTTTCGTGCTGGTGGCCTGCATGCTGTGCGCGGGCCTTGCGGCCGCCGCCGAGCCGACGTCCACCACCACTGGCATCCGCCACGTGCAGGCGTTCGATCTGCCGGTGTCGCCGTATCTGAGTGCCGAGGCCACGGCCAGCGTCATCAACGCCATCAGTCGCGGCGATCCCACCGCGAAGATGGACAACCCAACCCTGCTCAAGGCGCTGCCGGAGCTTCGGCGGGGCACGGAAGCGTGGGCGGCAGCCGAAGTAGCCGCATTGCAGGAACGGTATCCGGTCACCCTGCACCCGGAAACCTGGAACGGCGTGCGCGTGGTGCGCGTGCAACCGCGCAGCGCGCCGACCTCGCCGGCGCGGCAACGCCTGCTGATCGAGCTGCACGGCGGCGCATTCGTGTTCGGCAGCGCCAACGGCCTGGGCCTGATGGAGGCGATCCCACTGGCCGCGATGACCGGTGCCACGGTGGTGGCGGTGGAGTATCGGATGGGGCCGGAACATCGGTTCCCCGCCGCCAGCGAAGACGTGGCGGCGGTGTACCGCGCCGCGCTGGAACGGTTCCCGGCACGCCATATCGGCCTGTTCGGCTGCTCGGCGGGCGGTGTGCTGACCGGCGAATCGCTGGCCTGGTTTGCCAGGGAGACGCTGCCGATGCCGGGGGCGGCGGGGCTGTTCTGCGCCGGCGGCGACGCGCGCTACGGCGGTGATACCCGCTATGTGGCGGCTGCGCTCAACGATGCGCTGCTGCCGCACGCCGACGGCACCTTGCCGATTGCGGAAGACCTGTACTACGGCGAGGTGGATTTCCATGACCCGCTGGTGTCGCCGGTGTTCTCCGATGCGGTGCTCGCACAGTTCCCGCCAACGTTGTTCATCACCGCCACGCGCGCGGCCGAGCTCAGCAACGTGGCGTACACCCATTCGCGCCTGGTCGATCTGGGGCGCACCTCGGATCTGCATGTCTGGGACGGGCTGGGGCACGCCTTCCACCTGGACGCCCGGCTGCCCGAGAGCCAGCAGGCCTATCGGGTGATGGCGCGCTTTTTTGCGCGCCACCTGGATATGACGCTGCCGGAGCCGGAGCCGTAGCCGCCCGCTACCGACCGCCGTGCATACGGAGTGCACACAGTCGTATGCACGGCGCTTACATGGCATTGCCTACGGTGGGACACGGGCGCTACGGCAGCCCGTTTCCCGCAGAAGGAGTCAACCATGAACCCCAACATCCCCGAAGGCACCCTGATCATCGTCGCTGACGGCGGCTCTGCCCGCGTGTTCACCAACGTGGGCACCCGCCACGCGCCGGTACTCAAGCAGCAGGACGAACTGAAGGTGCAGGACATCAGTGAACACGGGGTATCGGGGCAGGGCCCGTCCGGCTCGATGCCGCAGGACATGAGCATTGCCCAGCTCAACGAGGCCACGTTCGCCAAGCAGCTGGCCGCGCAGTTGAACGAGGATGCGCTGAAGAACCGCTACGCGCACCTGATTCTGATCGCCGATCCGCAGACGCTGGGCCGGATCCGCCCGCAGCTGCACAAGGAGACCCAGGCGCGGCTGCTTCAGGACATCGCCAAGGACCTCACCAATGCGCCGCTGGAAGACATCCAGCGCGCACTCGGGTAATCACTGATGGCTTTCGCGCGCGACGCCGTCGCCGTCGAGCCCGAGGCGGCCGCCATTGCGGCCAGCGAAGGCTGGCTGCTGCTGGAGTTCGGGGCGCCGTGGTGTGGGCACTGCATTGCGGCGCAACCGGCGCTGCAGGTGTTGGTGGATGGCCAGGCGCTCGCCCACGTGAAGGTCGAAGACGGCAAGGGGCGTCCGCTGGGGCGCGCCTTCCGGGTAACGCTCTGGCCCACGGTGGTTCTGCTCCACGATGGGCAGGAGCGGGTCGTGCGGCCCCGCGACAGCGACGATCTGGGCCCGCTGCTGGCGGCACTGGCACGGGGGTGAATTGGCATTTATCCCCAATTTGGCCAAAAGGGGTATAGTGACCCCAAGACCTGCCTGCTGGAGCCTGCCATGACCCTTCCCCTGGATGTCCCTGGCCTGGAAAAGGCCACCGCCTCGTCGGTCAAAACCCGTGGCTGGCCGAGCCTGATGCGCACCGTCCGCGAGAAGCAGGCGCTGGTGATCACCAACCACAACCACCCCGAAGCGGTGATCGTGGACATCAAGGCATACCAGGAGCTGCTGGCGAAGGCGGCCGGTGCCGATGGTGATGAACGTCCGGGAGAGCTGGAACGGTTGCGGGCCGAATTTGACACCCGCCTGGCCAGCCTGGGCCGCGACGGGGGCCTGGGCAAGGTGATGGGCCAGCCGATCCGCCGCGGCCGCAAGGTCACGCTCGGCCCGTCTCTCTGACCCGTGGGGCGGATCCTGGTGCTGGCCGGCGTCAATGGCGCCGGCAAGAGCTCGCTGCTGGGCACGTGGCTTGAGGAAGACGGGTTGTCCTGGTTCAACCCGGACACCTTTACCCGCTGCCTGGTCGACCAGGGCTGGGCGCTCGACGCGGCCAATGCGGCGGCCTGGAACGAAGGCGCGCGCCGCCTGCGCGAGGCGATGGCGGACGGCAGCGACTTCGCCTTCGAGACCACCCTCGGCGGCAATACCATTCCGCGCCTGCTGCGCGACGCCTGCACCACCCACGAGGTGGAAATCTGGTTCTGCGGGCTGGACAGCGTGGCGCTGCACATCGAGCGGGTGGCGGCACGGGTCAGCGCAGGGGGGCACGATATCCCGCACGACAAGATCCGTGCGCGGTTCGATTCCGCGCGCGAGAACCTGCTGGACCTGCTGCCCCACCTGGCCACGCTGCACGTGTACGACAACAGTGCACCCCCCGATGCGCAGGGCAGGGTGGAGCCACTTCCGTTGCTGCAGATGGACCGCAGCGGGCTGCACTACCCGGTCTCGGTGATCGAACTGCTGCAGACACCGGACTGGGCCAAGCCGATCGTGATGCGCGCAATGGAACTGCACGCCGCACGCGATTGATGCGCTGAGAGAATCGTGAGAAACCGCTGAAAATCCAGCGGTTTCCTGTAATGCATGCCCGTCACTCGGTCACCCTTCCTGCCGTGACCTCGGATGCTTCCCGGCCGCACACACGGCCGGCGTGAGTGCCGCACAGGCGGCGCCCATGCACTGCAGCATGCGGGCGTCGCCAGCCGGTGCTAGGATCGGATCAACTTGAATCGATCTAAATTCAACACCATGACAAAGACGGGGACGGTGCGGTGGTGGGGGCTCGCGGTCGGAGCGATGCTGGTGGCCGGAGCGGCAGGGGCAGCACCGTCGACAGTGGGCGAACGCGCTTACGCGGCGGTCGATCCCTTCATCGGCACGGGCGGAGAAGGGCACACGTATCCCGGCGCCACGGTGCCGTTCGGCATGGTCCAGCTCAGCCCGGATACGCGCATCCAGCCGCGTGAGAAAGCCTATGGCTGGGCCGCAGGGTACCGCTACGACGACACCAGCATCGTCGGCTTCTCGCACACGCACTTTTCCGGCAGCGGCCACTCCGACCTGGGCGATGTCCTGGTGATGCCGTTCACCGGTGACCCCGGTCTCGAGCGCGGCGACCCGGACAAACCCCGCAGCGGCTACGCCTCGCGCTTCCATCACGACAACGAAAAGGCCGAGCCCGGCTACTACGCGGTCACCCTGGACGACTACGGGGTGCGAGCCGAGCTGACCGCCAGTGCGCGCACCGGCGTGCACCGTTACACCTACCCGCGCGGTGCGCAGGCGCGCGTGCTGCTCGACCTGCGTACCAGCCTCTACGACTACCCGGGCAAGATCCTGTGGTCGCGCCTGCGTCTGCGCGCCGATGGCACCCTGACCGGCTTCCGTGAAACCCGCGGCTGGGCGCCCGGGCGGCAGCTGTACTTCGCGATGCGCTTCTCGCGGCCGCTGACCGGCCATGCGCTGCACAACACCGAGACCGACATCGCCTACAAGGGCTTCCCGCCGCCGGGTCACACCGATCCCACCCAGCGCCCGCAGATCGAAGGCCGCCAGCTGGTCGGCACTTTCGATTTCGGCAGACTCGATGCGCCGCTGGTGGTCAGCGTGGCGATCTCGTCGGTGAGCGAGGACGGCGCCATCGCCAATCTCGATAGCGAAGCAGGCGACCAGAATTTCGACCGTGTCCGTGCCGAGGCGAAACAGCAGTGGACCCAGGCACTGTCGGCCATCGAGATAGACGCCCCGGAACATGACCGGCGCAGCGCCTACACCGCGCTGTATCACAGCCTGCTCGGCCCGACCCTGTTCATGGACGTGGATGGCCAGTACCGCGGTGCCGACAATGCGGTGCACCGCGCCGAAGGGTATACGAACTACTCGACCTTCTCGCTGTGGGATACCTACCGGGCGCTGCACCCGCTGCTCACGCTGGTGCAGCCGGAGAAGCGCAACAGCGACGTCGTCAACTCGCTGCTGGCGCACCAGCAGCACAGCCCGTATGGCATGTTGCCGGTGTGGGCGTTCCACGGCCAGGAAACGTGGTGCATGATCGGCTACCACGCTGTACCGGTGATCGCCGACGCCTACATCAAGGGCATCCGCGGCTTTGACGCCGACAAGGCGCTCGCCGCGATGGTGGCCACCGCCAACTACGGCCCCTACGACGGCATCGCGCAGTACCGCGAGCTGGGCTGGGTGCCGATCGACGAGGAGGGCGAGGCCGCCAGCAAGACCCTCGAGTACGCCTTCGACGACTGGACCATCGCACGCATGGCGCAGGCAATGGGCCGCAAGGATGTGCAGACCACCTTCGATGCACGCGCCGGCAACTGGCGGCACGCCTTCGATCCGGACACCGGCTTCATGCGCGCCCGCAAGCGCGACGGCAGTTTCCGCACCCCGTTCGATCCCAGCGCCAGCGGCTATGGCACCGACTACACCGAAGGCAACGCCTGGCAGTATTCCTGGTACGTACCGCAGGACGTCGCCGGACTGGCCACTGCGCATGGCGGCAGCGAAAAGCTGCTTGCCCGGCTGGACCAGGTGTTCGACGCCAAGGTGGACCCGTCCATCTTCGAGCACATGGAAGACATCACCGGGTTGATCGGCTGGTACGCGCACGGCAACGAACCCAGCCATCACGTCGCCTATCTCTACGCGTATGCCGGCCAGCCGTGGCGTACCCAGGCCCGCCTGAAGCAGATCATGGACACCCAGTACGCCGACCGCCCGGATGGGCTGGCCGGCAACGACGATCTCGGCCAGATGTCGGCGTGGTACGTGTTCACTGCGCTGGGCTTCTACCCGGTGGCACCCGGCAGTGGCGAGTACATCATCGGCCGCCCGTTCCTGCCGAAGGCGGCACTTCACCTGCCCAACGGCCGTACCTTCACCGTCATTGCCGATGGATTGGACCCGGCGCACGGCTACGTGGGCGCGGTGACCCTGAACGGTGCACCGCTGCAGCGCACCTTCCTGCGCCACGACGAGATCATGGCGGGCGGGGAACTGCGCTTCACCCTGCAGGCCGCGCCGAACACCGCGTGGCCGGCACAGGGCAGCGAGCAGCCGTACTCGATGTCCACCACCCGGGCGCAGTGAACCGCGCGGCCGTATGATCGGAGGATGGCGGCAGCGCAGCGCCATCCTCCCGATCAGCAAGGACGCCCCGTGGCCATCGCCCGTCGTAGTTCCGCCTGGCTGTGCGCGCTGCTGCTCGCGTTGCCCGCCCTGTCCGCCGCCGCTCACGCAGATCCGCTGGCATGGCCGGCCGCGGCCGACGCCCCGGCCAACCCCGAGGACGGTCTGGCGCCACTCGCGCAGGCACTGCTCGATCCATCTGCGGCGGCAGCGACCCTCACGCCCGCGCAGCGGATCCACCTGCTGATCGTCGCCGGCCGGCCGGCGCAGGCGGTCACGGAAATCGACGCGTTGCTGGCCACGCTCGACGCCCCCGAGCGTGCGGCACGCGCCCCGCGCTGGGCGCCGTTCCTGCTGTATGCCCACGCCCGTGCGCAGGCGCCGGCCGGCGGCGACGCCGTGGCTGGGGCCGCGTACGCGGCGGCGTTCCAGGCGCGGGTGGCGACGTTGGACGACCTGGCTGCGGTGCAGACCCATCCCTGGCTCAGCGCCGATCTGGCGGCCGCCAATACGCGCCTGCGCGAGGCGCGGGCGATGCACGCGGGTGCCGCCACGATCGGCCGCGACGACGCGCTGGAACTGGTCCGCCAAGCCGCGTTCGTGCAGGCCTACCGCGCTGCGGATGCCTACGCCCCAGCGCTGGTCCGTGCGGACGAGAGGCGGCGTTTCGTGATCGACGATGCCGTGTTGATTCCGGTCGGGGAGGGCGTAACGCTGTCGGCGCATCTGGCCCGGCGCCGTGGGGCCGAACCGCGCCTGCCGACCGCGATGCTGTTCACCATCTACACCCAGCCCGCGCGCAACCGCAGCCAGGCATTGCAGGCGGCGGCGCGCGGTTATGCCGGGATCGTGGTGGATGCCCGTGGCAAGCGCCTCGGTACCGGCACTGCGGCGCCGTACGAAACCGAAGGCCGCGACGCGCATGCCGTGATCGACTGGATCAGCCGGCAGCCCTGGAGCGATGGCCGGGTCGGCATGTACGGCGGCAGCTACTCCGGCTTCGCGGCCTGGGCCGCAGCAGGCCATCGGCACCCGGCACTGAAGACCATCGTGCCGTATGTGGCGGCCATCCCCGGCCTTGGCCTGCCGATGGAGAACAACGTGTTTCTCAGCGCCAACTACGCCTGGCCGTTCTATGTCGCCAACACACGCCTGCTGGATGACGCCACTTACGACCAGCACGAGCGCTGGTCGCACCTGGCCGATGCCTGGTATACCTCCGGCCGGCCCTACCGGGACATCGACCAGATCGACGGCACGCCCAACCCGTGGCTGCAGCGCTGGCTGCGCCACCCCGACTACGACGCTTACTGGCAGGACATGGTCCCGTACGGCGCACAGTTCGCCGAGATCGCCATCCCCGTGCTGAGCATCACCGGCTATTACGACGATGGGCAGATCTCCGCGCTGCAGTACCTCAAGGAGCACTACCGCCACCGGCCGAACGCGGACCACACGCTGTTGATCGGCCCGTACGACCATGTCGGTGCGCAGTCCGCGACCAAGGCACTGGAGCTGCGCGGGTACACGGTGGACCCTGTGGCGCAGTTCGATACCCCGGCGATCACCTTCCAATGGCTGGACCACGTGCTGCGCGGGGCGCCGCGGCCCGCGCTGCTGGCCGACCGCATCAACTACCAGTTGATGGGTGCCAACCAGTGGGGGCATGCGCCGTCGCTGGACGCTGCCGCCGACGCGCCGATGACGCTGTACCTGTCCACATCAACCGACGGTGACGGCACCCGGCACCGGCTCAGCCAGACGCTCCCCGCCGCCGGCACCTTCCTCAGCCAGCAGGTGGATCTTGCCGACCGCAGCACACGCCAGGGTGCGTACTACCCCAGCCTGATCGTGCGCGATGCGCTTGAACCTGGGCCCGGCCTGGTGTTCGCCAGCGCGCCCTTCGCGCAGCCGGTCGATATCGTCGGCACGTTCTCCGGCGTGCTGAACCTGCGCATCAACAAGCGCGACGTCGATCTGAGCGTGGTGCTGCATGAGCAGTTGGCGGATGGCCGCCTGATGCAGTTGTCCTACTTCGTGGGCCGAGCCAGCCATGCCCGCGACATGACCACCCGCACGCTGCTGGTGCCGGGCGACTGGACCGAGGTCCCGTTCGAACGGACCCGCATGACCGCGCGGCGCACCGCACCCGGCAGCCGCCTTGTCGTGGTCGTGGACGTGCTCAAGGACCCGATGCACCAGGTCAACCACGGTACCGGCCGCGACGTCAGCGACGAGTCGGTGGCCGATGCCGGCGAGCCGCTGCGGATCGACTGGCGGTCGGACAGCCTGATCCGCATACCGGTGCGCAGCACCGGTGAAGGCCCGGCAATGCCGTGACGGGGCTGCATCGCAGGCGGGTACAATCCGCGCCTGGACAGGCGATGCGGAACGGATCATTCGATGAAGTCAGGCAAGGGAGCAGCCATTGCAGCCGCCGTCATTGCACTGTTGGGGGTCAACCACGTCGCTGCCGCCGACCTGCTCCCGCCGGGCCTGTACCGGCTCGTCGAGGGCGCTCATCGCGAGGCGGAACCGCTGCCGCCGGTGCAGGGCGAGTCCCATCAGGACCGCTTCGAGCACGCCGTCCCTGACGTCGCCCGGGTACGCTACGCGCTGGTCGCGCGCGACGATGCCGCGGGCCTGAACACGCTGGTGTTCCTCTCCGATGCGGCAGGCGCTTACGGCGATACGCCGGGCCGCCGTACCTGCCAGGCCTACGCGTTCCCGGACTGGAACGACTACACCACCGCGCGGCCATTCTGCCGCATCGCCATCGGCGCGGACGACGCCCGCGTCGCATCGACGGACGACGGGTTCACGATCAGCTACGAGAACGTCAAGCGCCATGTCGGCGCCACCCGGGTGCCCGCGGTGCGCGCACCGACGGCGGAAGAGGCGGGCATTTGCGCCATCGCCGATGTCTGCGCGCGCGAGGCCTATGGCAGCACGATCAACCAGTACGAGGTGACCCACTATCATGATCGGTTCGTGCTCCTCGCGCCGCACGCCTACCGTGACCTTCTGTTCGTGCCGCGCCCGGTGCCGATGCTCGCGTCTGCGCGATCGGTCACCGCGATCGCTGAGATCGACGCGGGCAGCTTCGTCGCGGTGATCGACCGCGATGGCGAGGGGTATGCCATCGAACGCATCGCAGCGGACGGCACGCGCGCGGGCGGCTGGCTGGATCGCGACGTGCTCGAGCCGCTGCAGTGGATCGAACAATCGGTGACGCTGCCGGGCATGCGCTTCCGGGTGGGTGTGCTTCCCGGTGAGGACGAGGAGGGCGCGGTGCTGCCGATAGCCCTGGAGGTGCTGGACGCCACCACGGGCGCGCGCCGCCAGGTGCTGCGTGACCTCGACGCAGACGCAACCCGGGCGTCGCCGGACCTGCTGCAGGTGGTGGATGCGAACTTCGATGGCGCCCCCGACCTGCAACTGCCTGGGCTGTCCGGCGGCGCCGGCCCGAATGCCACCAGCAACATCATCCTGTTCGACCGGGCGCAGCAGCGATTCGTACTGGACCCGGAATTGTCCGCGCTGCCGCAGCTGGAGATCGACCCGGCCAGCAGATCCATCCTGTCATTTCAGCGCGGCGGCTGCTGCGCGCATTCGGCGGAGACCTACCGCTACATCGACGGCCACCTGGTGCTCGCCGAACAGACCACCACCAGCCTGTCGGCCGATGGACGCCATGAAGAAACGTCGACCGGCCGGTTGATAAACGGGAAGATGGTCTACCGGACCCATCGCGCGCGCGCGCGATAGGCAATCGCAGGCGCATGCCGGGCCTGTGCGGTAGCATCGGCCCACCATAGGAAGGTGCAGGGCAGGTCATGGACAGTCGTCATCTGTTTCCGATTCATCTCCGCCGGGGATGGCTGACCGGGGCCGTTGCCGCCGCGATGAGCTTCGGCGCCGGGGCCGCACCCCCGGCGTCGGTCGAAACCATCGCCGACGGGCTGCTGCGCGACAACGCGTTGCCCGACATCCCGACACTGGAAGCGGCCTACGGCGCCTTCGCCGCCACCGATCCGGCGTGGCAACGCACCTTCCGCAGTGCGGCCTTCGGCTCGGCCGACGGCTACCGGGTTGCATTCGTCGAGTACCAGATGCACCCGAGTACGGCCGGTGCCACACGGCTGATCGTGCTGCAGATGGCGCCCGGGAGCTGCTATCCGGTGCAGCGCCTGGAGGCTGCGCATGGCCCCCTCACGTCACTGACCTTCATGCCGGCGGGTGGCAAGCGGCCGCCCAAGGGCTGGAAACCGGCAACCTCGCTGCAGAAGGACGTCGGCGACTACACGGTGTTCATCGAGGGCAGCAGGGACGAGCCCGACTGCCTCGACACCCTCATCAAACGCCAGCGCTGACCCGGCCGTCGAGGCGATCGGCAAACGCATCGGTCGCCCGCACCAGCGCATCGGCGGTGGCCGGCTCGGTAGCGCTGTGGCCGGACAGCACCATCTCCAGGCGCGCCTCGGGCCACGCACAGGCCAGGTCCCAGGCGCTGCGTGGCGGGCAGATCACATCGTAACGTCCCTGTACGATCACGCCCGGCAGGTGCCGGATGCGGTCGATGTCGCGCAGCAGCTGGCCGTGCGCGAGGAAGGCGTTGTTGCGGAAGTAGTGCGCCTCGATGCGCGCCTTGGCCAGCGTGTGCAGCGGGTCGTCGGTGGATACGGCATCGACGTCGTGCACCAGCGTGGCCGCGTTGTCTTCCCAGCCCAGCCACGCCTGTGCGGCGGCGATGCGGGTAGCCATGTCATCGGCATCCAGGCGTTGCCAGTAGGCCTCGATCAGATGGCCGCGCTCGGCTTGCGGAATATGCGCTTCGTAGCGCGCCCAGCGTTCCGGGAACAGCCAGCGTGCGCCGCCGTCGGCTTCATTGAACCAGCGGTTCTCCTCTCTGCGCCCGAGGTAAACACCGCGCACGATGAGGCCGGTGACCCGCTCTGGATGCGCCTGCGCGTAGGCGAGCGCCAGCGTTGACCCCCACGAACCGCCGAACACCAGCCAGCGGTCGATCCCCAGCAGGGTGCGGATACGCTCGATGTCGGCGACCAGGTGCGGTGTGGTGTTGTCCTGCAGCGCACCGAACGGCGTGGAGCGTCCGCTGCCGCGCTGGTCCAGCAGCACGATGCGATAGCGCGCAGGATCGAAGAAACGCCGATGCGTCGGCGACGCGCCCGCGCCCGGGCCGCCATGCAGGAACACCACGGGAATGCCCTCGGGATCGCCGCACTCTTCAACGAACAGGGTATGCAGGTCGTCCACTGCAACCTGGTGCGTGCGGTACGGGGTGATCTCCGGGTAGAGCGTGCGCATGGGCGTGTCTCGTCTAAGCAGACTGCGAGCATACGCCTTGGCCCTTCATCCATACAGCGAAGCAGGCGACGCCAACACAATTTCGCCAGGTCTCGCCCGCATCTTGAAATCGACCTGCAACGAGTGCGGTTGGTATGCGTGCAATACAGACTGGAGCGAAAATCTGTCGCACCGATAGGATGGTTTCCCTTCTTTCGATGCCGCAATCCAGCTACGTTCAAATGCAGGCTCAGGGGTTGAACCCGTGCGCTGTTCTATGCGGGCTGTGCAGTACCCGCGTGTGTATCGGCGCGCAGCCCACGCAGCAGCAGGTCGAGCGCAGTGCCGGCCTGCAGCAGCCGCGCCGCCGGCGCTTCGCCGTCCGCGATCCAGAACGCGGCCTCTTCCAGACTGCCGTAGATCAGTGCGGCCAGCGCCTGCGGGTCAGCGTGTGCAACCACGCCGTCGCGCATCAGCCTGTCCAGGAGCCCTTCCATCGAGGCGATGCAGTGGTGCTGTGCATCCGGTGACGCGCCCCCGAGCACCGCGCGGGCATCACGCAGGACGATGCGTTGGATCTCGGGTTCCAGTGCCATCTCCAGGTAGGCGCGGCAGCGTGACCGGAACCCGTCCCACGGATCGGCTGCGGAATCACTGATCGCCTGGAGACGTGCGTCCATCTCCGCGTCCAATTGCGCCACCACAGCGGCGAGCAGGCCTGTCTTGTCGCCGAAGTGGTGGTAAAGCGCGCCGCGGGTCAGTCCCGCGTGGGCAGTCAGGTCATCCATCGAGGTCTCGGCGTAGCCGCGCTCGCTGAAGGCCGCGCGGGCGGAAGCCAGCAGGGCGGCACGGGTCTGTTCCATCTCGATGCGGGTACGACGGGCCATCACGGTTCCTCGGGTGGCAGCGGCAGGGCATTTACATACGTCGCGTATGTATCTATGCTTTTATACATACGCAATGTATGTATTGTCTGCCGCGGTCTCCTGGGAGGCAAGCGGCCTGATCTCGGAGACGGACATGTCCACCTCTTACCGGGCGCTGTTCAGCGCCCGCGGCACCCGCGCATTCGCCCTGGCGGGGCTGCTGGCGCGGCTGCCGCTCCCCATGACCGGCATCGGCATCATCACGCTGCTGTCCCGGACGCACGGCAGTTATGCGCTCGCCGGCGCCGTCTCCGCCACCTTCGTGCTGGCCTACGCGCTGCTGTCCCCGCCTATCTCCGCGCGGGTGGATCGGTATGGCCAGGCACGGGTGCTGCCTGCGGCGACCGCGTTGAGTGCACTCGGCATGCTGGCGCTGGTTGCGAGCACCCACTGGCACGCGCCGGACTGGAGTCTGTTCGTCTGGGCCGCGCTGGCGGGCACCATGCCGAGCATGTCGGCGATGGTGCGGGCGCGCTGGACGGCGATGTTCCGTGGGCAGCCGCACCTGCAGACCGCGTACTCGCTGGAAACCGTACTGGATGAAGTGACCTTCATTGGCGGTCCGCCCGTGTCGGTAGGGCTGTCGGTGGTGGCGTTTCCCCAGGCAGGGCTGCTGCTGGCGGCGCTGCTGCTGATACTGGGCGTGTTCGCCCTGGTGGTGCAGCGGTCTACCGAGCCTCCGGCGTCATCGGATGCAGGTTCCCACGGCAACGGCAGTGTGCTGCGTTCCTCCCGCGTGCGGCTGCTTACCGGCCTGATGGTGGCGATGGGCGTCATCGTCGGCACGGTGGACATCGCCAGCGTGGCCCTCGCTGCGCACCTGGGCAGGCCGGCAGCGGCCAGCCTGGCGCTGTCGGCCTACGCGGCCGGTTCGTGTGCGGCCGGCCTGCTGTTCGGGGCGGTTGCGTGGCGCATCCCGCTGCACCGTCTGCTGCTGTTCGGCGGCATCGCAACTGCGGCCACCACCTCGCCGCTGCTGCTGGCGGGGAGCATCCCGGCGTTGTCTGCCGCTCTCCTGCTGGCTGGTGCGTTCTTCGCGCCGACCATGATCGTGGCGATGTCGCTGGTCGAGCGCCTCGTCCCGGCGGCGCGCCTGACCGAAGGCATGACCTGGCTGCTGGCAGGGCTGAACATCGGTGTGGCGATGGGCGCGGCGATCGCCGGGCAGGTGGTGGACGGGCAGGGCGCGCGGGCGGGATTCGCGGTGGCGCTCGCCGGCGGTGCGGCCGTGTTGCTGCTGGCCGGTATCGCGCATCACCGCCTGCGCGCCAGTTCAGTCAACACCGACGCGGCTGCATGACACCGCCCTTCGTTCCTCCCACGTACGGACCCTCCGCATGAACCATGCTTCCTCCCTCAACGCGCCGGCCGTGCGCCATCCGTGGGCTGCGGTCATCGCCGTCGGCCTGGCCACGTTCTCCGTGGTCACCACCGAGATGCTGCCGGTCGGCCTGCTCACGCCGATCGCCACTGCCCTCGACAGCAGCCCCGGCACCGCTGCGCTGATGATCTCGGTGCCGGCGCTGCTGGCGGCCGTGCTCGCGCCGGTGGTGGTGCTCGGCGCGGGGCGCGTGGATCGGCGCCACATCCTGTGCGCGTTGCTTGGCTTGCTGGCGCTGGCCAACGTGGCGTGCGCGCTGGCGCCCGACATGGCCTGGATGCTCGCGGCACGTGCATTGGTCGGGTTCTGCATGGGCGGCATCTGGGCCATCGCCGGCGGACTGGCGGCGCGCCTGGTACCGGCTGCGTCCATCGGGCTGGCGACCGCGCTCATCTTCGGTGGGGTGGCGGCGGCATCGGTACTCGGGGTTCCGCTGGGCGCGCTGATCGGCGGGATGGCGGGGTGGCGCTGGGCCTTCGGCGGCATGGCCATCGTGAGTGCGCTGGTGCTGGCCCTGCATATGATCGTCCTGCCTGCATTGCCGGTCAGCCACTCCACCTCGCTGCGTCACGTTGCCGCGCAGTTGCGCAACCGCCGCCTGCAGATCGGCCTGCTGCTGACGTTGCTGCTGGTGGGAGGACACTTCGCTGCCTTCACCTTCGTGCGCCCGCTGCTGGTGAGCCGGTCCGGCGTCGCGGCCGAATGGGTCGGTGCGCTGCTGTTCGGCTATGGTCTGGCGGGCATTGCCGGCAACTTCCTGGCCGGCACGGTCGCAGCGCGGCACACCACGCGCACCATCATTGCGATCGCACTCGGTCTGCTGCTCACGCCTGTGCTGTTTCTGACCCTTGGCGGCACGCCGGCCGGCGGTGGCGCGGCCTTGATCGCCTGGGGTCTGGCGTATGGCGGCGTATCGGTGGGGCTGATGACCTGGATGATGCGCGCGGCCCCGCACGCGATGGAGATTGCGGCGGCGTTCTATGTGTCTGTCTTCAACGTCGGCATTGCACTCGGCGCCTGGACGGGCGGGCAGCTCGTGGACCGCCACGGCATCACCGCGGTGCTGTGGGCCGTGGGGACATGCGCTGCACTGGCGGTTGTGGTGGCGCTTGCCTGTCGCCTGACGGAGACACGCGCACGCGTCGTATCGTGACGCACGCAATGCGCTGCGACGCAGTCTGTCGCACCGCGCGACCACGCGCCTCCCGCGGCCCAGGATCCGGCGTCCCAGCGCGTTTAGTTTGTGTGACGTAATGCTCATAATGCTGGGATGCGCCTGTGACGCTGCGTTACGTACTGGAACGGACGCCGGCAGGCCATTGCCAAGGAGCGCGCGTGACGGAACGTCTGTGGGGATTGTTGGGACCGGAGAAGCTGGCAACGACGCGTCGTACGCGCACGCTGGACCTGGGCAGGGTGGTGCGGCGGTTCAACGAACGCGCTGTTCCCGGTACCGGTGGTCTGTGGTTTGGCCGGCAGGCCTACCTGACCGCGCTCAGCGTGGTGGTGGCCGAACGCGTGACCGTCCGTGGCCAGCGCTGCAGCAACATCGAAATGGCCAATGCCATCGAGGCCGTCGCCTGCATGATCGGCTATGCGTCCAACGGACGGGCGGCGGACCCGCGCCTGCGCGGCCGCAACAAGCTGCCGGCCGGTGGGGCGCCCTCCTTCGCCGTCGCGCGGCAACGCGGCTTCCATGTCGCCCAGCCCATGCGCATGTCCACTGCACAGGCGCTGCCCTCGCTGGGCCTGGCGCATGCGGCGGGATCGCGCTTCAACGCGTTCAGCAGCAGCGATGCCGCCGTGGCCTTCATCGACGCCTGCGCCGATGGCGCGAAGGTGGGCAGGAACAATAGTGTGGTCGAGCACCTGGAGTACTGGGCCGACGGGAGTGGGCTGAGTCTGGGCAGCGGGGGGCTGCGGGCTGCGCTCGATCCCACCCGGCCGCTGCCGGTCAGCGCCTGCAAGCTGCTGCAGCGTGCGTTGGAGGAGGGCGGCAGCCTGGACCCCGCCGACCGCGCCCGCCGCCAGAACGCCTGGCGCTGGGTGGCGCGCCTGCAGCAGTCGGCGTCCGCCGCCGACCGCATCGACCATCACGCCGGGCCGGCCGAGCTCGACGCCGATCACTGGCATGACGTGCGCGCGGGTGCATACCTGTTCCGCGTGCGCGACGCCGCCAATGCCGTCCTCGACTGTGTCGAAGGCATCCTGGCAACACGCCAGGGCAAGGCGCGTCTGCCGTTGGATGGCCCGTTGCATAAGGACGTCGCCGTGCACCTCGCCCAGCTTGCCGGCCATGCCCGCGCCTTCCTGGCACTCGGCCACGGCGATGATGAGGCGAACCGCTTCAGCCGCGAATGCGAGGCCGGAGACGCGGACGCGCTGCGGGCCCTGCTGCGCCGCGACGACCACGTGCTGCGCCTGCTCGATGACGGCGCGCAGCCGGGCCCGGCCTACACGGGCCACCCGCCGGCGCTGTCGCAGGACAACGGCGACCCGCAGGAAGAGACCGGCCTGGGTGCATACGTGACCTCACTCCCCGACGGTTGTTCGTACCGCCTGCGCAATCTGTATCTGCTGCATATGGACGTGCACGGCCTGCTGGGCCCGAAGATCGATGCCAGCCGCGTCGCCGGTGCAGGAGCGTCGGCATGAGCCGCGCGCCTGGACTGCAGCTGCCCTCGCTGCTCGATCACTTCACCGCGCCCGAAGGCTTTGTGGGTGAGTTCGGCTGGATCTGTGGCTTCTCGGCCGATGCCGGTTTCATCAATCAGGCCGCAGAACGCTTCACCACGTACGCTGCCGCGCAGCGCGCTGCCGCCGGACAGATCCGCCTCGCACTGATGCTGGACCCCAGCCAGCCAGTGCTGCTTCCCACCGTGGTCCCCGGTGTCGCGCATCTGCCGCTGCAGGACCTGTCGCGCAAGCCGTTCCGCCTGCTGCACGCCAAGGTGGCCCTGCTGGGGTTCCGGGATGCTGCGACGGCAGACCGACATCATCTGCGGCTGGTCGTCTCCACCGGCAACTGGACGCGGCAGACTCTCGAGGAAAGCCTGGACCTGGCATGGCGCGTCGATCTGGAGGTGGCGCCCGACGTCGCGGACGACGCGGTCAGTCGTGCGGACATGATGGCCGCGCAGGGCTTGTTCGCGTGGCTGCTGGACCTGCACGACACCCGACTTCTGGAAGCGGAGACGCCGCTGTCGGGCCGGGACGCTGCCGATCATGTCGATCAGTGGATTGCCCGCTGCAACCGCGCTCCCCGGGCGCGGCCGCGGTTGTTGGACACGCGCAGCCGATCGCTGCTCGACCAGATCATCGCCGGGCTCAAGCGCGAAGGCGGTGTGGCACGCAGCCACCTGTGCATGGGCTCGGGCTTCTATGAAGCAGCGACCGTGCGCAAGGGCGGCACTGGGACGCCCGTGCTGCCGCACAAGATCGTCAAACGCCTGAAGGCAAGCCAGGCGCTGTCCCCGCGCGCGCGCGTCGATCTGTATGTGAATCCGCAGGCCTGCCAGGCCATCGCCGGGGCGGTGGATCACCTGCGGCTGGATGCGGATCACCCCATCCATGTCAGGGCGGCGGCAGCGCCTGCAGCGGTGTTTGGTGCAGGACATGAGCGTACGCTGCATGCCAAGTTCCTCTTCTCGTCCAACCGCAGCACGACCACCGGCGCGTGCAACAGCGCCTGGCTCTATCTGGGCTCGGGCAACCTGACCACCGCCGGCCTGCTCAATGCGGCCTCGCAGGCGGGAGGCAATCTCGAAGCCGGCATCCTGGAGTTCCCCGAAGGCCTGTCCTGGAAAAAGAGCGCCGACCCGTCGCGGTGGATCGAAAATCTGCTGCCGATCGGCGGAAACACCCTGGACGATCTGCCTTCACTCCAGCCCGGCGATCCGTGGGCGCCACCCCCGCCGCAGCATGTGGCCGCGCCCATCGCCTACCTGGTCTGGACGGCCGACGGCCGGCTGACCCGTCCCGACCCGACGGCAGGAGACGTGGAGGTACTCGACGAAGCAGGTACTCCCTGCGCGATCACGGCGGACGGCTACACCTGGTCCGGTCCTGCGCCGCGCCTGGTGCGCGTGCGCTGGGTGGCGGGCGCGGAAGCCCGGCTGGCCTGGGTGCCGGTGATCGACGCGTACGGGCGCGTGGCCGCCACGCCGCTACCGGCCATCGATCTCGATCACGCCTGGACGCAGCTTGCCGCGTTCCCGGGCCTGCCCGACGAGGAGGAGGGCGAAGGGGAGGGGGATCCGGGGATTTTCCCGGACGACCGACACACGGGTCCGAAGCGGCGCACGCCGCGAAACCTGACGCCGGGCACGGCGATCCGCCAGATGATGATGCTCATTGAACAGATTGCCGCGCAGCAGACCGCTGTCGACGCCGTGGACTGGACAGCCTGGTGCAACCGGCTCGAGCAGTCCCTGTTCCAGGCGCGGCAGTGTCCTGCCGTGACCTGCTTCGTGCAGATGCAGCTCAACCCGCTCAGCCCGCTGCGCGCGCCTGCGTTCCGCCCGGACTTCGCCGAAGACGCCGGCACCGCGGCTGGGCGGCACTACGAGCAGACCCTGCGCCGGATCGAGCTGGCGTGGGAAACACACGACTACGCGCCCCTGGAGGGCAGGCAATGAGCACCCGGTTCCGTGGATGGCAGGACGTGGACACGCACGCGCACGACGTCGTCCGCGACAAGCGGATCGAACTCAACCCCGGCCAGGCCGCGAGCCTGTTGCAGTTGACCACGCGCCTGAAAGAGCACGGTGCGATCCTGGCCGACGAAGTCGGCATGGGCAAGACGCGCATTGCCGTGGCGTTGGCCCATTGCGTCGTACAGGCCGGCGGGCGCGTGGCGATCGTGGCGCCGCCGGGCCTGGATGACCAGTGGCGACGCGAACTCCAGCGTGGCGGTCTTCCGGCGCGACCGCTGCTGCGCAGCGTCTACCAGTACCTGCAGGCATGGGAGCACCCGCATGCGCCGGCCCCCTGGTTCGACGAGCCGGTCGTCCTGCTCTCGCACTACTTCGCCCGCTGGCGGCTCGGCGGCGCATCGCACGCCTGGCGCTGGGCGCTGCTGCCGGAGTTGATCGCCTGCTGGCGCAAGCACGAGACGGGCGCTGCACCGTGGGGCTACAAGGACCACCCGCTGCTGACCGACCCGTGGGTCAACCACGCCGCCGCGTCCATCGTGGAGCGCCTCGCCGCCCCGGGGCATCGGGCGGAACGAGCCGCCCTGCGCAGACTGGCGGACATCCACGACCCGTGGGTACACGCCCTTGCACCGGACGGCTACGGCAACGACACGCCGCTGCGCCAGTCCCTGCAGCGCGCCACCGGTCTTGGGCTGGGCAGCGTCGATCTGATCATCATCGATGAGGCGCACAAGAGCCGCAGCGACAGCAGTCTGCTCAACCAGCTGTTGAACGACGTACTGCTTGCGCCGGGGGGCAGCAGCCGGCGCCTGGCCATGAGCGCCACGCCGGTCGAGCTGGACGCCTCGCAATGGACGCAGACGCTGCAGCGCATCGGCCTTCCCGACGAGGACGCAAAACGCATCCAGAAGGCCATCGATGGCTACGTCGCTGCGGTGGCCAACGTACGCCGCTTCCCGTTCAAGGAAGGCATGGTCGAGGCCTTCACCACGGCATCGCAGACCTACCAGACCGCGCTGGCACCCTACGTCCTGCGCCGCGACAAACGCGAAGATGCCGCCGTACAGTCGTTCAGGCAACACGCCGGAGGCGACATCAGCGCCTATCGCCGCATCGAAGACATCCGTGTCACCCTCGACACCCTGCCCAGCGAATGGAAGCGGGCGGTATGCGCCGCCGAAGCCCTTTCGCTCGCCAGCCGGCAACGCGAGGACGCCCACGCCAAGCGGCAGCGCCTGACCATTGGGAACGGGCATGGCATCGCCGAGATGATCGATCGGGCCGTCGATCCGGCTGAATGCGCTGCCGCTGCGGACGCGGTGGAAGACGACACGTCTGCATCGCCCGCCCACACCAAGCGCATCGCGCGCACCGCGTGGTGGACCACCGCGCTGCGCAACGCGGTGCGCCCGCCGCGCGATGCCGGCGGTGCGTTGTACCAGCACCCGGCGATCCTCGCGGCGGCGCAGGCCATCGAAGCCATCTGCGACCAGGGCGAGAAGGTGCTGGTGTTCGCACGCTACCGGGCGCCGATGGACGCGCTGGCACACCTGCTCAATGCGCGCCGCCTGCTGCGTGCGCTCGACGCCGGCCTGCCGTGGCCGCAACAACGCATTCACCAGGACGAATGGCCGGCGGTCCAGGCGGTCCACGCGACCCTCCATCCAGACCGGCCGCTCGACCGCACGGCGCTCGACGCGCAGCTGGCGGCCAACTACCAGCAGCTGGAGAACAGCCGCCAGCGTTTCCGCACCGCATTGGTGGCCACGATCGGGGAGGGCATGCATCTGCTCGACGCACCGCTGCGCAGGCGTTTCATGCCCACGTTCCAAGCGTTCCAGCAGGCGCAGCACGCCCAGCACGTGGACACCGACGGGGCCTCAGTCAGTGTGCTCGCCGCCGTTGCGCGCGCGCTTGCCGACCACCTCGGCGAACAGCTCGATGCCGTGCCGCCCGAGGAAGTGGCACGGGCATTCATCGAACTGGTGCAGGCTGCCACGAACCTGGACCCCGGCAGCGATGACGAAGACGAACGCGCCGACAAGGCCGACGACGAAGGGGGGGGTGCCGACACATGGTCAGTCACCGCGCAGCGCGTCACGGAAGACTACGCGCACAATCGCGGCGGCTTCGCCCGGCTGATGCACGGTGGTACCGGAGCGGGCACCCGGCGGCTGCTGCAGTTGGCGTTCAACCGCGAACATGCATTCCCGCGCGTGCTGATTGCCCAGTCGATGGTGGGCCGCGAAGGGCTGAACCTGCACCTGGCGTGCCGGACCGTGGTGCTGCTGCACTCGGAATGGAACCCGGCCGTGGTGGAACAGCAGATCGGCCGCGTGGACCGGCTGGGCAGCCTGTGGGAGCGCAAGCTCGCCGACGCGATCCGTGACAATGTTGCGCCCGGCCAGCTGCCGCGGATCGAGATCCGGCCCGTAGTGTTCGAGGGGACCTACGACGAAACACACTGGGCCGTGCTGACCCGGCGCTGGGACAACCTGCGGGCGCAGCTGCACGGCGACATCCTGCCGCCGTGCGCGGCCGGGGACGAGGAAGGCATTGCACTGCGCAGACGCATCGCCGAGGCCGCGCCACAGTTCTCGCCGTCGAAGGCGGCGCGGTGAGCGACGCGGGAGACCGGCTCAGGTCTCCCGTTTCACCCGCGCCCGGTAGGCCCCGACGTTGTTGCCGGGGATCTGCCGTTCCTGCGTCCCCGTCACGGTATCCACCAGCCGGTCCGAGCCGGTCACCGGCTTGGCCTCGACCGTGGTTTCGCGCTCGAACGCGTGTGACTTGTCGGTATTGCGGTAGTACCGGTACAAGGCCCAGTACAGCGCCGTGGCGCCGGCGGGGCCGGCGGCCAGCAACCAGAGACCACTGTCATCGCTCATGAGGAGGCCACCAGGAAGAAGAGGACGAGGGCTTCGATGATCGTGCCGGTGGTGAGCGCTGCCAGCAGCAGCTTCCACTGCTGGACCGGCACGCTGCCCATCGTCTCACCGGTACGGCCATTCACCGCGATGTAGTGCAGCATGCCGCCGTTGCGGCCGGGCTGGTGGTACGAGTACAGCCACACCGGCAGATACATGGACACCCAGCGCGACCCGTGCACGTCCAGCCGCTCCTGTTCCCAGCGCACGCCACGGTCGTAGCGACGCACCGATCCTTCGACCTGCGCGCGGGCGATCGACAGCAGCTGATCTTCCAGGCGCGGACGCAGCTGCTCCACATCGACGTTGCGTTTTTCCGAGGTGAAGCCGTTCAGATACGAGGCGTTCCACTTGAGCGCGTTCTTGGTGTCGAACGGCAGGATCGTGTTGATGATGTTGTTGGTATTGGCGCGGGTATCGAGGTTGCCGCGCTCGGTGGACGACTCCAGCGGCAGATCGTCCACGGTGAAGTCCACGTGCCGCTCGACCTGGTACACATCGGCGTCGTAGTAGGTCTGCTTGTTCTTCTCGGTGCCGCGGGTGTACTCGCGGGTCTTGATTTCGCCCTTGCCGGCCACGCTGGCGCTGACATTGCTGTCCACGATCATGTAGGGCAGGTACACGCCCACCACGTTCTCCGGCGTGAACTGCTCCTTGAACGCCTTCAGCGCGAACAGGCGGCGCTTGTCCACGAACTGGCGGATGCGCGCCACCGCGTCGTCCTTGGTGATGTGGAACGGGAGCACCGCATCCGGCACCGCACCGTTGGCCACCTGCTCATTGACGCCGAACACATGGCGGCACCAGTGGCAGCGTGCCGTCATCGTGCTCTCGGTATTGATCGTCACCTCGGCACCGCAGCCGGTGCACTTGAAGCTCATCAGGCTGGCGGCATCGGCCGCGATGTCGCGCGCGCCCGAGGCGATGATCGTGCCGCGAAGCTGGTCCAGGCCCTCGCCGAGCCCGAACGCATCCTCCACTGTGGTGCCATGCCACTCGTTGCGGCAGAACTGGCAGACCAGGATATCGGTACCGAGCTTGGGCCGGATGTCGGTCGAGCCGCACTTCGGGCAGCGGTTGAGGCCGTCCTTCAGCTCGGCGGCCGAGGTATCGATGGCCACCGGATCGGGCGCCTGGATTTCTTCGCGGATCGGATCGGGCAGCGTGGCAGGATCGACCGGGAAGCTGCCGGGCAACGGCGGAACGTCCCGGGGCGAACCGGGACCGGTCACCGGTGCCTCCGGCGAGGGCGGCAACGGAGGAGGGGCTGCCGGCAGCGGCGGCGGAGTGCGGGAGTCGGACATGGTCGCAGCGTATCCCCGGCCTTACAGGCCCAGCGCCTTGGCCTTGAGTGCGTCGTAGTCGTCCTGGGTGATCAGGCCCAGATCGAGCATCTCCTTGGCCTTCTTCAGCTTGGCGACCGGATCATCGGCGGCCGGTGCGACCGGCTGCTGCATCCCGCCGACACCGAACATCCCCGATGCCATGCCCACGCCGACCAGGCCCGCCGCACCGCCGTTCTCGCCGGCGGACTGGATGCCCTGGGCAACGCTGGCCTGCAGGTTCGAGTTGCCGCGGGCGCCGGCCAATGCGTCGGCGCGCTGCACGGTCTTGAGCAGCTCGCGGGTGTTGGCGTCGTACTCGATCGACACGATGGCCGTCTTGACGATGGCCAGGCCGCGATCAGACTTCCACTGGTAACCCTGTTCGACCGCATCGGACAGGCTCCTGGCGAAGCCCAGCGAATCCTGCTGCAGCTTGGTGATGCGGTTGCCCTTGGCCGGATCGTTCGTGTACAGGCTGAACGCCGGTGCAAGCGAGCCCACCACCTCGTTGAAGAGCTGGCTGGCCGCGGCATTGTCCAGGTCGGTGAAGTCGAACACCTGGCCCGGCTGCAGGTAGCTGGCCGGGACGAAGTTCTTCACGAACAGGATCGGATCGACGATTTTCAGCGTGTACGAGCCGCGCGTGATCGCGCCAACCTGGGTGCCCAGGAAGCCGTCGTCCCAGTAGATCTCGGATTGCGTGCCGAAGCGGTTGTCGGGCAGTTCCTTCAGCGACACGAAGAAGGCCGCCTGCTGGGCACCCGGCTGGCCGCCGAACTTGAAACGCTCCCAGCTCTGCTTGATCAGCGGGCCGACCAGGCCGTCGCCGGCGAAGATCGACTGCGAGTTGGTGTCGTCCGAACGCCATTCATAGCCGCCGGGCTCGGCGACGAAACCGGTGATCGCGCCATCCTGGAACAGCAGCAGGCCGTAGCCTTCAGGCACGACGATCTTCGAGCCGTTGGTGATGATGTTCGACGATGCGCTGGTGTTCGACCCGCGCCCGGCATTGGTGCCGCGCGGGACGGCGGCGAACAGCGCGGCCGTCGACGGCAGGCCGGCCGGCACGGTGAAAAAGTCTTTCCACTGGTCGGCCAACACGCCGCCCACTGCACCCTTCACTGCCTGTACAAGACCCATGTTGCGCTCCCTGTGATCGACGGACGGGCACCGCGCCCGTCATTGAATCGCACTATATCAGCAGGTGAGGGCGGTCCATCGATGCCCGCGTGGCCCGGAAGTTGCCGGCCGGCAACTTCCGGGAATGCCAGCCGCTCGCCGGCACCGCGCAGCTCAGAACCGCGCGGTTGCTCCGACGAAGAAGGTGCGCGCACCGCCGTCGTAATTGTTGCCCTCGTCCACGGTGGAGACGTCGCCCAGGTTGAGCACGCCTGCACGCAGGGTCAGGCTCTCATTGACGTCGTAGCCGGTGACCAGATCCCAGGTGGTGTACGCCTTGGCGAAGGTGGGGCTGGTGCTGGACACCAGCTGCTTGCCGATATGCTGCGCACTCAGGTTGAGCGACCACGCGTCGGTCACCTGCCAGTCCAGCGAGGTGTTGGCGGTCAGCTTGGGCACCACCAGCAGGTTGGCGCCGGTGGTGCGGTTCTTCGATTCAAGCATGCGGGTGGCGTTGGTGGTCCAGCGCAGCCGCTCGTGCAGGGGAACCGTCACGCTCGCCTCCACGCCGCGGGTGCGCGCCTTCTGGATGTTCTGCGCCACCGTCCACCAGAACCCGTTGACGAAGCTGGAGCTGTAGCCCGGGATGTCACGCAGCGGCACCTGTTCGATCTTGTCGTCGAAGTCGGTCAGGAAGTAGGTCGCCGACGCGGACCAGCCGTCGCGGTCGAAGCCGGCACCCAGCTCGTAGTTGGTGCTGGTTTCCGGCTCCAGGTTCGGGTTGCCCGCCATGTAGCAGCCGGTGGTGCCGTCGGCGCTGACCGAACGGCTGGTCCAGCCTTCCACGGTCAGGCTGCGGCAGCCGTTGCCGCCCGACTGCGTGGCCGCGCCGGCACTGCCCTGCTTGAGGTTGGGCGCGCGGAAGCCCTGCGACACGCCGCCCCGGATCGTCCACGCATCCGACGGGTGCCACACGCCGTAGATGCGCGGGCTCAGGTTGTCGTCGTAGTTCTCGGTGTTGTCCCAGCGCAGGCCCACGGTGAGGGTGAAGCGCTCGTGCAGGGCAATATGGTCTTCAGCGAACAGGGCCCAGGCATCGGCTTCGTTGGTTGGGCTGATGCGGCCACTGCCGCTCCACGTCACCGGCACCGTGCCGATGGTGTCGCTGTTCGTCAGCGCCTCGCGCTTCCACTGGCCGCCCACGTTCAGACGATGCTCGACGCCCCACTCGAAGCCGGTCGAGAACGCCGTGTCGAACACGGTTTCCCTGGAGTGGTTGCCCACCTGGCTGCCCTTGTCCTTGTAGTCGTTCCAGGTCAAGGTGCTTTTGGACGTGCTGGCATCGCCGTAGCGGCCATCATGGGTGGCCGCATAGCCGGTGTGCACCAGCTTGGACAGGCCCCAGGCGCCGAGCGTGCCGGCGCCCTTGTTGCGCTGCACGCCGCGCGATGCCTCCACGCCCACGGTGTGGTCGTCATTGATCGCCCAGTTGAGCAGCGCGTTGGCGTTCTCGGCCTTGTTGCCCGGTGTCTGCCCACGGACCCGATCGGACGCGCGATCGGTCACGTTGGCACCCACGCGCAGGCCCAGGCTCTCGGTCAACGGGCCGCTGAAGAGCGCGCCCGCCTGTACGGTATCGCCTCGGGTGGACGAATCCGGCGCGCTGTAGTTGTAGGTCACCGAACCGCCCCATTCGGGGGCGATCTTGCGGGTGATGATGTTGATCACCCCGCCCATCGCATCGGAGCCATACAGCGAGGACATCGGACCGCGGACCACCTCGATGCGCTCGATCATGTCCGGCGACAGCCAGTTCAGATCCTGCGGACCGAGATCGTCGCGGTAGTTCACGCCGGAGGAATTGCCCTGGCGACGCCCGTCGATGAGAATCAGCGTGTATTGCTCGGGCAGTCCGCGCAGGCGGATTTTGGACTGGGCACCGGACAGCGCGTAGCCGCCGGTCACGCCGGGCACCGTGCTCAACAGCTGGCCGATGCTGGAGACCGGCTTGCGCTCGATCTCCTCGCGGGAGATGACGGTGATGCTGGCCGGGGCATCTTTGATCCACTGCTGGGCACCGGTCGCAGTGACTACGACGGTATCCATGTCCTTGGCAGCGGCTGACGCGGACGCATCGCCGTTGACGGCCGCCTGCGCCGGGCTGCACAGGGCAATGGCAATCGCGGTGGCAAGCGTGGCGGCGGTGTGGGCAAGCGTGGGGGAAGCAACGCGCATCGGGCAAACTCCTGAAAAATAAGGGTCCGCTGGCGATGGCTGGGACGTCCGTGTAACGAGGGCTTTAGATAACGTTAACAATGGTATCACGACGCATTCGCATTTGACACACGACGACACATGGCGCGCGGCGGATGCGTGCGGCAAACATCCTGCAACGACACGCCAAACCGCGGCCGCCAACACGACGTAGAAAGAACGCTCCGCAGTCCCGCACGCGCAGGGCTGCATCACCCGGGAGCATTCCATGTCCATGACCACCGACCAGGCGGGCGCCTTCGTCACCGCCGCGCTGTCGAAAATCTCCGAACTGTTCTATGCCGGCGCCACCCCAACTGCCTTCGATATGCCGATGGTGGGCAAGGTCATCACCGAGGAGGGTGAGCAGCCCAATGGCAACCTGACCCCGATCGACGAAGAGATGGGTCTGGTGGTCAGCAAGGGCCTGCTGGCGCTGCACGACGATCTCACCATCAAGTTCGCCCTCGGCCATGAGCTCGGGCATGGCACCAGCCTGCATATCCTCAGCCAGGTGGGATTGGAAGGCATCAGCGGGCAGGCCACCGAGGTGATCGCCGATCTGAGCGCGGCCTATATCCTCGTGCAGCTCGGCAGCACCTGGGACGCGGTGATCGGATCGATCAGCACCTGGCGCGACACGGATATTTTCGATGCCCATGCCAGCGGCCACCATCCGCCGGGCGACGAGCGCGTCGCCCATGTGCGGGCGCTGCAGGGTCTGATCGGGAAGAAAGTGGCGTTCAAGGATGCCGCTTACCAGATCTGCAACCCGCTGCCGCGTTCCTGAGAACAGCGCGGTGCGCAGGGAGAACAGGACACCGATGCGCTGAAGCCAGGTCGCAGGGATCGCGATCCGTATCGCGCATGGCGGGTCGCCGCTATCATTCCCCCTCGCAAGGAATGCTCCGGGGGAATGATGTAATGGACACCAAGGCACCACCACGCGCTGCAATGGAACACCTGTACTTCGGCACCGCCCTCGCACTCGTGCTGCATCAGATCGATGCCGCGTTCTGGCACGAATGGGACATGTTCGCCGTCCCCGGCGGCATCCAGGGCTTTCTGGTGTTCAATCTCGTCGCGGTCGGTGCCGTGCTGTGGGGCTACCGCAGCGTGACACTCGGCCTGCGCTCCGCGCGACGGTGGTCAATGGGCTGCGGTGCGCTTGGCATTGGCACGGCGGCACTGCACACCGCGTTTGCCGTGGCCGGGCATCCGGCGTTCGGCCTGCCGCTGTCGATGCTGACGTTGCTGCTGTGTTTTGCGCTGGGGGTGGCGCTGGTGGCCGTGGCGTACCGCCGCACGGGTCGTGATCACTCCAGTGGCAGGCGGTCCGACGCCACCGGCCGCCCAAGCAGCCAACCCTGACCGATCCCACCCGGCACCAGTGACAGCATGTGCGATGCCTGCTCCTCGGTCTCGACTCCTTCAACGATCAGGTCCAGATCCAGGGCGGCGGCCATCGCCGCGATGGACTGCACCACCTGGGTCACCGCCGAGGCCGTGCCGATCGCCCGGGTGAAGCGGCGGTCCATCTTGATGGCGGTGATCGGCAGTTCGGTCAGATACGCGAAGTTGGAGTAGCCGGTGCCGAAGTCATCCACGTAGAAGCGATACCCGAGTGACTTGAGCTCAAGCATGCAGGCGGCAAGGTCGTGATGGTCGGCCGTCGCGCGTTCGGTCAGCTCCAGCACGATCTGGTGCGGGCGCAGGCCCAGGCGGCGCACCTCATCGTGCACATAGCGCCGGAAGTTACGGTCCAGGAGGTCCTGCGAGGTAAGGTTGATGCTCAGGTAGAAGGCGGCGTTGCCGCGCAGCCGCCCGGCCATCTCGCCCAGTGCGATGCGCACCAGCCGCTTGGCCATGCAGGTGCCAAGGCCGTCGCGTTCGGCCAGCGGAACGAACCGGTCAGGCGGAATCTCGCGCCCATCCTCGGTTCGCCACCGCGCCAGTGCCTCCACGCCCAGCAGCTGCCGGTCCGACAGTGCGCGGATCGGCTGATACACCATCGACAGCCCCTGGCCATCGATCGCGCGCCGGAGCTGGGCGAGCAGGGAGCGACGACGCTCCCGATACTCGTGGACCGCCAGCGCGATGCCTGCGCCCGCCAGGGCGCCCAGCACTGCAAGCGACAGGGAGAACCACCACGGTTCCACCAGCACGCTCGATCCGGATTTGCGGGCCGACACGCAGATATCGAACGCGGTACTGCAGCGCCACGCCAGACGCGTTGCCCCGACGTCCAGCGCGGACGCCGCCTCACCGACGGTCACGCCCTGCGAGTCGCCAAAGCGCTGGAACAGGTGCTTGCCGTCGCGCGTGGCAACCACCACGCCCATGCCAGCCGGCGCACGGCTGACCCGATCGAATGCAATGGGTGATGTTGTCACCACCACGCCGTCGCGGGCGGCCAGATCAGCGGCGATATCGGCACCGAAGACCCCCGGCAACGCGTGCCAGAGGGCGAAACCGCGTACGCGCCGGTCTGGCGGGGGCAACGGCGAGGGCACGGCAAAGACGCCCCAGGAGGCCGTGCAGCGAACCGCGCCGTCCGCCACGCGTCCGACATCGCGCACGTAGTGCGACTGGATCGCCAGTTGCCGGAGATCCGACAGATCTTCCTCGGTGCACGCCGGGCCCGGCAGTGCCGCAGCACGGTCCAGTGCCTTCACCGATGCCGATGCGACCAGCTCTGCATGGTCCAGCACGAGGTCCGCATAGGCATTGAGCGCGCGATCATCGCGCTGCACCACCACCACCTGCGCGCCCACCAGGGTCACCGCCGCCCCGAGCGCGGCGGCACACAGAATGCGACCGATACCGGCACCTGGCGCCAAGCTGCCCCACCGCGAACGCACTGTCTGGCGCATCTGTACTTCCCTGTCTGGATGCCAATCTGCCTCGGATGAGACCGTATCAGTAACCGGTGTCATCTGCGTCGTTCTTATCGGCGACGGCGCCGCTCGCCTTGAGCCCTGCGGGGCATGGCCGCGTGCAGGCTGGACGCGGGAACTCTTCCTGCCTGCGCCGCCGGTCATGCGCCCCGTGGCAAGTCGGTTGTCGGCGGACGGACCGCCGACCGAGCGGCCGCCGCATTGCGCCGGCCATCCGCGTCTTGCGACGCTGCACACGCCAATTGCCGCCGTGAATGTGATGTTATAACATCCCGCCTCTTTCAAAAGGGGGATGTATGCGTCGTCAGGTACTTGCAGTCGCCATTCTTTTATCCATCCACAGTGCCTACGCGGCGGAGGACATCACGCTAGCCACGGTCCGCGTCAACGCCGATGGCCCGTCACGCATCGACAGCATCGTGGTGGTCCAGAACCGCCAGGCGCAGAACCGTACGCTCGGCACTCTGCTTGAGCATGTGTCCGGGGTGCAGAGCAGCGCCTTCGGACCGAACGCGGGCGCTCCGGTAATCCGCAGCCTGAGCGGCAACCGGGTGCAGATACTGGAGGATGGCCAGTCCATCCTCGGCCTGAACGCATTGAGCGGCGACATCAACATTCCCTTCGACCCGCTGTTTGTCCGCAGCGTCACGCTCAACAAGTCATCGGACACCGTCCGTTATGGCGGCAACGCGCTGGGCGGCAGCGTCAACATCGATTCCGGCCTGATCTCCCGGACGATGGAAGACCAGGACCAGGCGATGGAACTGGTACTGCGAAAAGGGTTCAACGCCGCCGACGCCCAGGGCTTCCGCATGAATTTCAACAACCGGCGCAACCTGTCCACGAACCTGCAGATGTCGGTCCAGCGGATCTCGCACTACGACATTCCGGGCAACAGCAAGGCCGCGGTGTGCGACAGCCAGCTTTTCCCGGCCACAGGCGGGGTCAACAGCGCGCTCGCCGACGCGTGCCAGAAGGAGGCGAGGGTGCAGCAGATCTACAACAAAGCCTCGCAGCCCTACATCGATCAGTTCATGACGGAAAATCCCGACTGGGCCGACGGTGACTTCTCCTTCTACACCAACGCACCCCGTTCGGTGTGGATGGGCAAGACCTATGTCAATCCGGTGAACCCTGCGTATCAGAAGGGCACGCCGTCGTATGTGACAAGCAGGATCAACCGCGATGTGACGCCCAACTACCACGGCACACTCGGCAACAGCTACGCAAAGAACACGCATCTCGGCGTGGGCTCCACGTACTTCTTCGACCGTGGCCATGTGGGCGTCAGCCTGGATGCCACGGACAGCACCTACGGCGTACCCGGCTTCTCGATGGAGAACCAGTCCTTCGGGGCGGATGCCACCCGCGACCGTCCGGTAGGCGTCAAGCTCACGCAGGACAAAGTGGCGATCGAAGGCCGGCTGCTGGACCCGCTGCCCTTCCTCGACAGCGCCGAGCTGCGGGCCTCCCGGTTAAGCAATACGTCGGGCGAGTACCTGGGCACCTCCAAGGCCAATGCGTACCGATTCGACACCACCCAGGCCGAACTGCTGCTGGCGCAGCGGCCACGTGGGCCGCTCAGCGGTGTGCTCGGCCTGAATCATCGCACCCGCGACGTGGACGGCGAGGGCAAAGATCGCTACCTGCCAGACGTCATCACCGACAGCAGCGCGGTATTCGTCAAACAGACCCTGGCGTTCGATCGCGCCACCTTCGATGCCGGATACCGGCACGAACGTGTGGCGCACGACATCAGGGAAAGCCGCTTCACCCCCTCACGCAATTCCCCCAACATGCGACTGGCGGGCCGGTCCTACGCGCTCAACAGCTACAACGTCGGCAGCTATGTGAGGCTTGGCCCTCTCTTCGGTGCCAAGGTCCGCTACGCGTCCTCGCAACGGGCACCCGACATCAACGAGCTGTACGCCAGCAACCGCCACTACTCGATCATGACCCAGGAGGAGGGCAACCAGAACCTCCTGCCGGAACGTGCCCGGACCACCGAACTGACCCTGCTGTTCAACAGCGGTGGGCTGCAGGCCACGGCGACCGCGTATCGGATGAAGGTCGACGACTTCCTCTACCAGGGCTACGCGGGCCTGCAGACCGCCAACCGCTTGCCGCTGAAGTACTGGAAGCAGACCGATACCACCGTCAAAGGGTTCGAGGTGGACCTGGCGCAGTCGCTGGCGCTTGGACACGCCGGCACGCTCACGTTGGCTGCCTTTGCCGACCTGGTGAAGAACCGGGCCGACCATCCCGACCGTCTGCGCGCACACAACGACGGTGCGTACCTGCCCAACATGCCCACCAACCGCTACGGTGCGAACCTGGCATGGGCGCGGGAGGGCTGGACCGCGCGGCTGTCCAGTACCTACTACGACACGCAACGCTACCTGGGAAAGAACGTCAGCCAGGAAGTGCCGCTGGATGCGTTCAACCTGGTGGACCTGCAGCTCAGCCGTGCATTCGCCGTGCGCAACGCGTTCGCGTCATCCGTCGAGGTATTCCTCAATGGCTCCAACCTCCTCAATGAGGATGCGCGTCCACACAATTCACCGCTGAAGTACATCGCCCCGTTGCCCGGCCGTGGGTTCCAGGTCGGGGTAACGGTACGGATGTAGCCTGGATTGCGCCCCCCTGGGGGGGCGCAGCCACGGCGTCTTCGCATCGCCAGGGGTATAGTCGGAGCATCCTCAGCACAGAGATCGACGCGATGCAGAAGGGCTCGGATCTACTGGTCAAGGCGCTCGAGAACGAAGGCGTGGACCGCATCTTTGGCGTGCCGGGTGAGGAGAACCTGGACTTCCTGGAATCGCTGCGCGGCTCGCGCATCGAACTGGTTCTCACACGCCACGAACAGGCGGCCGCGTTCATGGCCGCCACGCATGGCAGGCTCACCGGCCGGCCCGGCGTCTGCCTCGCGACGCTGGGTCCCGGCGCGCTGAACTTCTCGACCGGCGCGGCCTACGCCCACCTCGGCGCGTGGCCGATGATCCTCATCACCGGCCAGAAGGCAGTGATGAGCGCCAAACAGGCGCGGTTCCAGATCGTGGATATCGTGGCGTCGATGAAGCCGCTCACGAAAATGACACGTCAGATCGTCAGCCCGGCCTCCATTCCGGCCACGGTGCGCGATGCGTTCCGCGTGGCGATGGAAGACCGCCCCGGGCCCGTCCACCTGGAACTGCCGGAGGACATCGCCGGTGAGGAAGTGGAGGATGTCGCGGTCATACCGGTGCACCCGCTGGAGCGTCCCATCGCGCCGCCGGCCGCGCTCGACCGTGCCGAAGCGGCCATTCTTGCAGCCAGGCGGCCACTGGTGATGATCGGCGCGGCGTGCAGCCGGCCGTGGCTGGCCGAGGCGTTGTCCGCGTTTGTGGCGCGCACGCGCCTGCCGTTCTTCAACACGCAGATGGGCAAGGGCGCCGTCACCGGCGGCTCCAACCTGTACGTGGGAACGGCCGCCCTCTCGGAGGGTGACTATGTGCACGAGGCCATCGCCCGGGCCGACCTGATCATCGCCATCGGCCACGACACCGTCGAAAAGCCGCCGTTCCTGATGAAGAGCAGCGGTGGGCCCAAGGTCATCCATATCAGCTTCCAGTCCGCCACGGTCGAACAGGTCTACCACCCGGATATCGAGGTGCTGGGCGACATCGGCGCCTCGGTCGACGCACTGGCCGGCCGGCTGGAAGGACGCCTGCCCACCGATGAAGGCATGGTCGACCTGCGACAGAAGATCCTCGCCCGTCTCAACGACCGCGCCGAGGAAGATCGCTTCCCGGTCACCCCGCAACGTCTGGTGCATGACGTGCGCCAGTCCATGCCGGACGACGGCATCGTCTGCCTCGACAACGGCATGTACAAGATCTGGTTCGCCCGCAATTACCGCACGCATGTGGCCAACACACTGCTGCTCGACAACGCGCTCGCCACGATGGGCGCCGGCCTGCCGTCGGCCATGATGGCGGCGATGCTGTACCCGCAGCGTCGCGTCATGGCGGTGTGCGGAGACGGCGGGTTCATGATGAATTCGCAGGAGATGGAAACCGCCGTGCGGCTGGGGCTCAACCTGGTGGTGGTGATCCTCAATGACAGCGCTTACGGCATGATCCGCTGGAAGCAGGCGGTGGATGGTTTCGAGGACTTCGGCATGCGGTTTGGCAATCCGGATTTCGTAAAGTACGCCGAAGCCTACGGCGCCAAGGGCTCCCGGGTGACAGCCGTCGACCAGCTGGTGCCGATGATCGAGGCCGCCTTCGTCGGTGGCGGCGTTCACGTGGTGGATGTGCCGATCGACTATTCCGAGAACACCCGCGTACTGGTGGATGAGCTGCGCAATCGCACGCCGGTGGTCGGCTGCGCGTAGGCACGCTCTCCCTTTGGCAAGGAATTCAACATGCTGACCGTCGTACAGGCTTTCGACCGCGCGCCCATCGCAGAGATCGGCGTTGACAGTGCCGCCGCGCTGGAACGCAAGCTCAGCGCCGCCGAGCGGGTGTTCAAGGACCGCGACGGCTGGCTCCACCCTCATCAGCGCGCCGCGATCCTGCGCAGGCTCGCCGCCCTGATGGACGCAAGGCGCGAGCACCTGGCCCTGCAGATCGCCCGCGAGGGTGGCAAGCCGCTGCCGGATGCCATCGTCGAGACCACCCGTGCCATCGACGGCGTTCACAACGCCGCCGACGAACTGCGCAACTTTGCCGGCCGCGAGATCCCGATGGGCCTGTCGGCGGCCGCCGAGAATCGCTGGGCGTTCACCACCCGGGAACCCATCGGCATCGTGGCGGCCATCTCGGCGTTCAATCATCCGCTGAACCTGATCGTCCACCAGGTCGCCCCGGCCATCGCCGTTGGTTGCCCGGTCATCATCAAGCCGGCCTCCTCAACCCCGCTGTCATGCCTGGAGTTCGTGGCGATGGTGCACGAGGCGGGGCTGCCCGAACCGTGGTGCCAGAGTTTTCTGCCGGAAGGCAACGACCTGGCCGAGGCGCTTGCCACGGACAGACGCATTGCCTTCCTGAGTTTCATCGGCTCGGCGAGGGTAGGGTGGTCGCTGCATGCCAAGCTCGCCCACGGCGCGCGCGCGGCGCTGGAGCACGGCGGGGTCGCGCCGGCCATTGTCGACCGCAGTGCCGACCTGCCCGGCATCATCGAGCCGATCGTCAAGGGCGGCTACTACCACGCCGGCCAGGTGTGCGTGTCCACGCAGCGCATCTTCGTTCACGACGCCGTCGCCGAGGACTTCACCCAGGCCCTGATCGCCCGGGTGGAGCGCCTCCGCACCGGCGACCCGACGCTGCAGACCACCGAGGTGGGCCCGCTGATCCAGCCACGCGAGGCCGACCGCGTGGCTGAATGGATCGACGAAGCGGTGCGCGGCGGCGCGCAGTTGGTTGCTGGCGGGAGGCGGCTCTCCGACACCACACTGCAGCCCACCGTGCTGCTCAATCCGCCCGGCGACGCGCGGATCACCACGCAGGAGGTGTTCGGACCGGTGGTGGCGGTATACCGCTACGCCGGGCTGGACGAGGCGATATCGCGCGCCAACGCGCTGCCCACCGCGTTCCAGGCCAGCGTGTTCGCGCAGGATATCGATATCGCCCTGCGCGCCGCGAACCGGCTGGACGCCTCGGCCGTGATGATCAACGATCCCACCGCATTCCGCACCGACTGGATGCCCTTCGCGGGCCGCCGCGAGTCGGGCTACGGCACCGGTGGCATTCCGTACACCATGCGGGACATGTCGCAGGAGAAGATGATCCTGATGCGGCGGCGCTGAACGCTGCCAGCCGCCAACGTTTGCCCGCCTCTCGTCAGTTCCTATGCTCGGTGTGGATACCTGCGGCGTCGACCTCAGCCGGCGTCCGTGGCCGTGCCCACGTCATGCAGGCTGCGCAGCTTCTTCTTGTTGATCTTGCCCACGCTGGTGCGCTCGATGGCGTCAACGAAGCGGACCCGGTCCGGGATCGCGTAGCGGGAGATGTCGCCCGAGCGGCTGCGTGCGGCGACCAGCTCGATGATCTCCGCTTCGCTGACCTCGCTGCCGGCACGCCGGACCACCAGCGGCAAGGGGCGTTCGCCCCATTTCGTGTCGCTGATGCCGATGACGGCCACCTCGCTCACTGCCGGGTGCAGCGCAATGATGTCTTCCAGCGCAAGCGAGGAGATCCACTCGCCACCGGTTTTGATCACATCCTTGATGCGGTCGGCCACGCGCAGGTAGCCGCCCGGATCGATATTGCCGATGTCCCCGGTATGGAGGTAACCGCCTGCCCATAGCGCTGCCGAGGCGTCCGGATTGTGCAGATAGCCCTGCGTGAGCCAGGGCGCACGTACCACCACCTCGCCGGTCGCAATGCCATCGTGGGCAACGTCATGCATGTCTTCGTCGACGATGCGCAGGTCCACCAGCGGCACCGGGATGCCCGCCTTGGTCCGCAGCGAAAGCGCCTCGTCCGCATCGGTCAGGGCATCGACATCGATCTGGGCGAGGGTGAGCAGGGGGCAGGTCTCGGACATGCCGTAGCCGCCGAAAATGTCGATGCCAGCGGCCAGCGCCTGCTGCGCCAGCGCCCGCGGCAGTGCGGCGCCGCCGATGACCACTTTCCAGCGTCGAAGATCGGTCGTCGCGGCAGCGGGGTGGCCCAGCAGCATGTGCAGAATGGTCGGCACACAATGCGAGAACGTGACCTTTTCGCGGGCGATCAATCCCAGCAACCGCTCGGGCAGATAGCGTCCGGGGTACACCTGCTTGATGCCCATCAGCGTGGCCACATAGGGCAGGCCCCATGCGTGGACATGGAACATCGGCGTGATCGGCATGTACACGTCATCGCGGTGCAGGCGCCCCTGGCTGGCCGCACTGCCCAGCGCGGCCATCGCCGCCAGGGAATGCAGCACCAGTTGCCGGTGAGTGAAGTACACGCCTTTGGGCAGGCCGGTGGTGCCGGTCGTATAGAACGTGGTGGCGCGGGTGTTTTCATCGAAGTCCGGGAAGGCGGTGACCGCTGTGGCCTCCCGCAGACCGGCTTCGTACTCGGTCACGAAACCCGTTGGCAGCGGGCCATCGCCATCGTCCAGCAGAATCCGCGTGCGCAGGTCCGGCAGCTGTTCCTCGATGCTCTCCAGCATCGGCAGGAACTCACGGTTGGCCAGCAGCACCCGCGCGCCGCTGTGATTGAGCGTATAGGCGATCTGTTCGGGGGCCAGACGGATGTTCACCATCATCAGCACCGCACCGATCATCGGCACGGCGAAGTAGCTTTCCAGATAGCGGTTGCTGTCCCAGTCCATCACCGCCACGGTATCGCCGTGCTTGACTCCCAGCGATGTCAGCAGCCCGGCCAGTTGGCCGATGCGTGCCTGCAGGGTGCGGTAGTCGAAGCGCACCGTGTCGCCGTAGACGATCTCCTGTGCCGGATGGACCGCCAGTGGCGTGTGCAGGAGCTGCCTGATCAGCAGCGGGTAGGCATGGGCGTCGGGGGCATGGGACATGGGATCTTCCTGGAGGGCAACGCGTCAGCGGCTGACGGCCGTGGGGATGGACAGGTGGTCATGCCGCAGTGGCGCTTCGGCCCGAGGCGTCGGTTGGATGAGGGCATCCTGCGGCAGGGCGAGGGCGGCATCTTCAAGGTGATTCCACACCTGGTCCAGCGCGGCGAAGACGTAGGGCAGCAGGGGCACATAGCGCTTCCGGTAGTCCGGGAAGGCCAGCAGCGAGTCGAAATGCTGTGCGTGATTCACCCGCCAATAGGCGATCCGGGCCCCGGCGCTGCGGGCAAGCGGAACATAGCGGTCACTGGTCAGGTCGATGGGCACCAGCCCGTCGTCAACGCCGTGGATGACCACGATCGGCAGCCCGCGACGCGGTGCCTTCGCGGCGGCCTCGGCAATGCCGGCACGCACCCGGCGGGCATCGGCGCTGTCGCCCCTGCCAAGCCCGCGCAGACACTCAAGGCCGCGCAACGGCTGCTCTGCCGACGATGCCGCGCTGCCATCCACCAGCACCACGCCGTTGCCCGGCGGGATGCCGCTGCCCTCGCTCCACCAGGTGGCACGCAGGCCGACCGCTGCCGGGCCGGGCCTGCCGTCCGCGCCGGCAGCCGAGAAGCCGTAGCCGCAGGGATGCGCGCCCACGCTGTAGCGTCCATAGGATGAGGAATAGGTTGCCGCGATGGCACGCCACAGATCGAACCCCGCTGCGAACGCGCCGGCACGCAGGGCGCCGTCGCTCAGGCCCGCCTCGGCAAGCTGCTGCCGCGCCGACCGTGCCTGTGCCGCCGTGTCGTCGCCCTGAACCTCCCCGGCGGCGCGCAACTGTGCGCAGCGCATCGTGCCGGCCTGCGTTGCCTGTGCCTGCGGCGGCGGTTGTGGCAGATCCTCAAGTGCGAGCAACGCGCACGGCATCAGCAGCGCGGACTGGGTCACGACCTCGTACAGCGGCGGGGCGCCGGCCACCGAGACATTGGGCTCACCGGCCACCATCGCATCAAACGCATCTACGTCGAGCTCCGCTGCCCGCAGCACGGCGCCGCCGCCATTGGACACGCCCACGCCCAGCGTGCGGGTGTTGGCGTTGGTGAAGGGCGCGGCGCGGGGGTAGGCGCGGTCCAGCGCCTGCTGGCCAAACTGCAGCGCCTGCAGCAGATGCCGGCCCCAATCCGCTTCCGGGTTGTCGCCCGAATGCGCGTGCTTGACGGCGATGCCGCGCGTGGCCATTGCATCGGCGGGGATGAATGCCAATGCGCCCTCGGTGGCGGGCGTGCCGTCCGCCTGGACGCCGGCGCGGGCGTCCAGATCGTAGTAGTCGCTGCCGGCACCCTTGTCGGTGTAGGCGACCGCGCACCCGCGCGCCAGTCCCCAGCTCCCGGCCACCGCAACGGCCCCATAGATGCCTCGCGAACCGGAGGAGGCGGCCACCACCAGGCAGCGCCGCGCACCATCGAAGGTGTCGGGCACCTGCACCAGCACGCGATGCGGGTGGCGCGCGCCGGGCACCCGCGCATACGCCGAGAACTCGCGGCCCGGCACCCCCTGCAATGACCCATACACCTCGCCAAAGCCACCGCCGGGGGTGAGGTCGGCGATGCCGCGCCAGCTGCTCCAGATCGCGCGGCGACGGGCCTCGTCCGCCGTCGGCTGGGCCGCGGCGGCGAACGGCGGCGCGTTGTTGGAACGCAGGGCGTCGATCCCCAGTCCTGCGGTCAGCAGATCATCACTGCCGCGGTGCAGCGTTTCCCGCCACTGCTCGAACACGGGCGATGCCGCGAGGGGGCGGGGCGGGGCCGCATCGGCAACGGACGCGCAGGCCGACAGCAGCGGCAGCGCGGCGCACAACAGGGACGCAGGACGGAGGTGGCTCATCGCGTTACCGTAGCAAGCCCGGCCGGTTCCGCCAGCGTACCTAGGTACCAGTGCCGCGCAGCGGACGATTTGCTAACCTCGGACGGACATGCCGACCCTCCTGATCGCCGATGACCACCCCCTGTTCCGCGCGGCGCTGCACCGCGCGGCAGAGGAGGCGGTGGCCGATCTGCAGATCAGCGAGGCCGATTCACTGCACGGCGTGCTCGAAGCGATCGAGGCGCAGCCGATCGACCTGATGCTGCTGGACCTGCACATGCCTGGCAATCACGGCCTCGCCGGATTGGCCACCATCCGTGCACTGCAGCCTGGCCTGGCGATCATCATCGTCTCGGCCAATGAGGAGCCGCACGTGATCCGACGCGCCATCGACCTCGGTGCAGCAGGCTATCTCCCCAAGAGTTCCGGGCTGACCGACCTGCAGGCCGCGTTGCAGACGGTGCTCGATGGCGAGCGCTGGATCCCGGCGTTGCTGCGCGAGCCGGTGGCGCGGGTAGCGCCCTTCAGCAGGGACATCGACCTGGCTGCGCGCCTGTCCAGCCTGTCCGCCCATCAGTACAAGGTGTTGAGCCTGGTGGCCGAAGGGCTGCTCAACAAGCAGATCGCCGATCGGCTGGGTGTGCAGTTGCGCACGGTCAAGGCGCATATGACCCGCATCATGGGCCGGCTCGGTGTGCGCAATCGTGCGCAGGCCATCCGCGTTCTGCACGAAATGGGCCTGGCCGATCCGTCCCGGCAGATCGACGAGGCGCAGGACGCCTGATCCACCGCGCGGCAGGTTGCCCGCTCAGGCCTTGGCCGTGGCGGGCGCTGCCAGCAGATGGTTGATCGCCCAGCGCAGCGCCAGAGGCTTGAACGGCTTGTTCAGCAGCGACAGGCCCGCCTCGCGTACGGCATCACGCGTGTCGCTGCCGGTATCGGCACTGAGGATCACCGTCGGCCGCGGCCCATGCACGGCGACCAGCCGCTTCCAGAGCGCGACACCGGTATCGCCCTCGTCTAGGTGGTAGTCGAACAGCCACAGAGCGGCTTCATGTGCAGAGGCATCCAGCGCCCCGGCATCGCGCACCGCGACGACATCGCAGCCCCACGCAAGCAGCATCTGCCGCATCGCGGCCAGCGCGTCGGGATCATTGTCCACCACCAGTACACGGGCGCCCTTGAGCGTGCCGGTGCCACCGGTGGCAACCTCGGCGCGGGGGGCAGCCGGCGGTGCCGCCCGCGCCACGGCAATGGAGAAGGCCGCGCCGCGGTCGAGCACGCTGTGCAGTTCCAGCGGCGCGTGCAGCAGGTCGGCAATCCGGTGCGCGATGGTCAGCCCCAACCCCAGCCCCTGGCCATTGCTGCGGTCGCCACGGTGGAACTCCTCGAACACTACCGCCTGATGCTCCGGCGCGATGCCCGGACCGCTGTCATGCACGCCGATCAGCAGCGTCCGGCCCTGGCGGCGCACGCCCAGCAGCACGCCGCCACGACGGGTGTAGCGGATGGCGTTGGCCAGGAAGTTCTGCAGCACCCGGCGCAGCAGCAGCGGATCGCTGTGCACCCAGGCGCGGGTGCGCACGTAGCGGAACTGCAGGCCGCGCGCGGCGGCCAGCACCGCAAACTCCTGTGCAAGCGGATCCAGGACCGACGACAGCGCGAACGGGCGTGGATCGGCTACCAGCCCGCCCGCTTCCAGCCGCGAAATATCCAGCAGGCCCGACAGCAGATCGTCGGTGGAATCCAGCGCACCCCGGATCTGGCGCAGGAAGCTGTCGAGAAACTCGGAGTGGATGTGCTGGGACATCGCATCGGTCAGCAGCTGCGCCGCATGCAGCGGCTGGATCAGGTCGTGGCCCACCGCCGTCAGGAAGCGGGTTTTGGCCACGTTGGCCCGTTCCGCTTCATGCACGGCTTCCTCCAACCGGGCGGTGCGATCCTGCACGCGGCGCTCCAGCGTTTCGTTGCTGCGCTTGAGGGCATCTTCGGCGCGGCGGAACGCGGTGACATCGGTGAAGGTAGCCACGTAGCCGCCGCCCGGCATCGGGTTGCCGCGGATTTCGACGATCGTGTTGTCCGGGAAGATGCGCTCGGCCAGGTGCGGGGTGCCGCGTCGCATGTGCGCGACGCGGCGCAGCAGGGCCTTGTCGGGCGTGTCGCCGGGACCCTCACCGATCTTCAGTTGCCCCAGCGCCCATGCCGTGAGGCTGGCCACCGGCTGGCCCACCTGCAGCAGTTCCGGTGGGAACTTGAACAGCGCGGCGTAGCGGCTGTTCCAGGCGACCAGCTGGAGCTGGGCATCGACCACGCTGATGCCCTGGCTCATGTTCTCCAACGCGGCTTCCAGCAGGCGCTGGTTGAAGCGCAGCGCCTGGGTGGCTTCGCCTACCGCACGGGTGACAACATCCAGCGGGGCCGCGCCGCCATCGCGTGCCGCCTCCACCAGCAGCCGCGCCATGCCCGCGCCGACCACGGCGGTCAGTTCGCGCTCGATCGCGGTGACGCGGTCGTCATCGAGCATCTGCCCCGCATGCCCGTCCATCAGCTGTCGTGCGCGCTCCTGGCCCAGAAAGCGACCGGCGGTCCTGCGCATCGCGGCCGCCGCCACCGCGTCACGCTGCAGGGGCATCGACGGGCGCACCGCGCGCGACACCAGCACCACCGTCGCCAGATTCACCGCCAGGCTCGCCCCCATGCTGATGGCGATATGGCCCGGCTGCATGCGCAGGGAGAACATCGCCAGCCAGTGCAGCCCGTCGGGGCCGGCTGACGGCGGCGGGGCAGGGATCACCATCGGCAGCAGCACCAGCCACAGCCAGACGACCGAGCCCAGCACGATGCCGGCGATGATGGCCGGGGAGGGCGTGCGCGGGCGGTACACCGCCAGCAGCACCGCCGGTGCCAGCTGCGACAAGGCGGTGAAGGACATCAACCCGAAATCGCTGAGGGCCTCGGTGCCGCTCATCGCGCGGCTGTACAGCCACGACATCAGGAACACCGCCAGGATGCCGGCGCGACGGAACGCCAGCACCCGCGGCCGCAGGTCGGCACCGGTGTCGCCGCGCTCGATACCGCCCAGCAGGCGCGAGCCCACACCGTGGTTGCCCAGCATGATCGACAGCGTCAGGCCGGACAGGATCATCATGCCGGTAGCCGCGCTCAGGCTGCCCAGGTACGCCAGCAGCGCCAGCAGGTGATGGCCGCGCTGCTGCGGGAGGGCCAGCACATACAGGTCCGGCGACATCGTCGCCGGCAGCTGCGCCGCACCGGACAGCGCCATCGGCACCGACGGCAACCCGATCAGCAGCAGGTAGAGCGGAAAGAGCCAGCGCGCTGTCTTCAGGTGCGACGACTGGCGCAGTTCCACCACCCCCACATGAAACTGATGCGGCAGGGTGAACGCCGCCATTGCACCAAGCGCCACCATCGTGAGGAAGTCCGGGATGATCGCCGGCGGCGGCAGATGCACCATTCTCTCCAGCAGTGGTGTGCCCGCCTGGTGCACCGAGACAGCGGCATAGAGGCCGATGGCCAGCAGCGCCGCCAGCTTCAGCACCGATTCCAGGCCCAGCGCGACCACGATGCCGCGGTTGTGCTCGGTGGCCGACGCCTTGCGTGCACCAAACAGCATGGTGAACGCCGCCATCGTGAGCGCAAACCAGAACGACATGTCCAGCTGCCAGCCACTCGCCGCGAAATCATCGCCGAGCAGGGCGCCGAGCCCCTGGCTGACGGCCTTGAGCTGCAGCGCGATGTACGGAATGATGCCGAACAGCGCGACCAGGGTGATGGTGACGCCCAGCCCTTGGTCGGTGCGCAGCCGCGCCACCACCAGGTCGGCGATGGTGGCGCTGTTGTGCTGCTTGGCCAGCCGCCCGAGCCGTGCCAGGAAGGGCAGGCCGAAGCCGAAGATCAGCGCCATGCCGATCAGCGTGGGCGGGATCGGAAAGCCCCACTGCACGCCCTGAGACGCCGCGCCGTAGTAGGTCCATGCGGTGCAGTGCACGCCCAGCGACAATGCATAGATGGCCGGCCACACCTTCGCGAGCCGATGCCCCTGGCGCTCTCCCCACAGGGCGACGCCAAACAGCAGCACGGTCCACGCAATGCAGGCGAACAGGACGATGGAGGGCGTCAACATCACTCCAGTGTAGAGAGAACCCCGGCCGGCGTGCAGCAGGCCGGCGCCGCGTTGCGGGAGAGGGCGTCGCCGCTAGGGAGCGGCGACGATCAGCGACAGCTGCTCGGCCACCAGGGCCACCGCGCCGCCAGGCATCACCTCCACCGCCTTGTGCTGGGTCAGCAGCCACTGCCCGGGCTGGCGCGCCTCCAGCGACACCAGCCGCGACCGTACCCGCACCTCTGCGCCACTCGGCACCGGCGCAAGGAAGCGCACCGTGTTCAAGCCGTAGTTGAGTACGTGAGCAATGCCGGGGAAGCCCGTCAGCGCCGCCACATCGTCTTCAACGGTCAGCGAGAGAAGCAGGAACCCATGCGCGATCGTCTTGCCCCCCGGCAACCCGGTCTGCGCCCGGGCCGGATCAACATGGATCCAGTTGTGGTCGCCGGTGGCGTCGGCAAACGCGTCGATGCGCGACTGCGCAATGCGCGTAACCCGGCCCAGCCGCTCGCGCTCCGCCCAGTCCCGTAGCGCCTGCAGCGCCACGGGCAATGCCTTGATCGGCGCAGTCGAACTCATCGCACGCCCTCCAGCAGGGCGAGGATCGCGTCGCGCGCCTCCGGTTCGGAGAGGGTGGGCGCGTGCCCTACGTCCGGTACTTCGACCAGCCGGGCAGTTGGCGAGGTTGCCGCCATCTGACGTGCCACCTCGGCGGGCAGAATGTCCGACAACGCCCCGCGTACCACCAGCACCGGCACCCGCGCCGTCAGCCTGCGCACCGCGCGCCACAGCACCGGGCGCAGCAGCCACAGCACCCAAGGCCGGGTGGTGCGGATCACCGCCGGGTCGTAGTCCAGTTCCAGCAGACCATCGTCGCGCGGCCGGAAGGTGCGTGTGGCCATCGCCTGCCAGTCATCGGCGGTGAAGCGCGGGAACGCGGCTTTGCCGATGGAGGCCACATAGGCGGTGGCCTGGTCCAGATCCATCGGCGGCACGGGCTTGCCGGCATACGTTCCGATCCGTGCGAGGGCCTCGCGCGGCACCTTGGGGCCTGCATCGTTGAGCACCGCCGCAGCGACCAGACCCGGTGCGCGCGACGCGAGGGTGAGGGTGACCAGCACGCCCAGCGAGGTGCCGACGAACACCGCCTTGTCGATGTGCTGCGCGCGCAGCAGCGCCACCATGTCGTCGGCATAGGCACGCGGGTTGTAGCTGGACGGGTCGGGCGCCCGCGCCGACCCGGCACGCCCGCGCAGGTCAACGGCAAGCACGCGCCACCCGGCGGCAGCCAGTGTTCCGGCAAGGGCATCGAAGTCGGCGGCATTGCGGGTCAACCCGGGAATGCAGACCACCGTGCCACGGGGCGGCTGTCCTGCGGCCGGTGCATGGTCGCGCGCGTGCAGGCGCAGGCCATCGTCGCTGTTCCAGTACAGATCATCATGGGACTGCGTCATGCGGGTGCCTTCTAGAAATCGTAACGGACGCTGAGACTGTACTGGCGCGGCGGGCCATAGAAGCCAATCAGCGTGCCGGCCGCCGGAATGTTGTAGCCGGTGGTGCGGTACGCCTTGTCGGCCAGGTTGTCGCCCTGCAGCGAGAAGGTCCACGCGTCGTCGAGCCGCCAGATCACCCCGGCATTGACCAGGCCGTAGCCCTGCTGACGGATCACCGGACTCAGATCCGTGGTCGGCCATACCTCGCTCTGGTAGCTGTAGCCCACCCGTGCGGACAGGTTGCCTCCCCTGGCCAGGTCGGTGCGGTACTCCACATTCAAGGCACCGGAAACCTTTGGCGCGTTGGTGAACTTCATCTGGTCGGCAACGTTGAGGCCGCGGTCCATGTACTCGTCGTAGCGGGTGTGCAGCCAGGCCAGGTTGCCGGTGACGAGCCAATGCCGGGTCGGCAGGTACTGGTACTCCACTTCCAGGCCGTTGATGGTGCCGGCCCCGGCATTGGTGAAGTCGCCGAAGAAGGCATCGTCCACGCCGTCGCCATTGGTATCGATACCCGTGAACACCGACAGCTGGATGTCCTTGTACTTGTTGTGGAAGGCCGACAGGTTGAGGAACAGGCGCTGGTCGAGAAAGGCCATCTTGCTGCCGACCTCGAGACTGTCCACGGTTTCGTCATCGAATGGCTCGGCGGAGCGGGGCACCGCCACGGCATTGGCGCGGATGTTGTACCCGCCCGACTTGAACCCACGGGTGGCCAGGCCGTACACCATGATGTCCGGGGTGATCTGGTAGTCCAGCGACACCTTGGGCGAGACGTTCCTGAAGCTGGTGGTCTTGTCGAAATCGGCTGCCACCGCCACAGGCCGGGTGAACGTCGCATCGGCATAGAAGCGGTTCAGCACGATCGCGCGCTTGTCCTCGTCGGTGTAGCGCGCGCCGAGGTCGAGCTTGAGCGTACTGGTCAGGTCGAATGTCCAATCGGCATAGAGCGCGATGCTGTCCGTGATCACCTTGCCCCGGGTGTCGGCGAACTGCAGATTGAAGAAGTTGTTGCGGATCTGCCCGCCAGCTTCGCCGCTGAACTGGTACAGACCCACCACGCCGCGCACACGGCCGCCCGCATCGTAGTTGAGCTGCAGCTCGTTGCTGACCTGGTTGTCGGTATAGGTACCGCCGACATCGGCCACCTTGACCGGCGTGCTGTCGAAGTCGATGTTGGCCTCGCTGTCGGATTCGCGCTTGGCCACCACGTACTTCACCGCCACATCTTCACTGGGCCGCCAGTTCACCGTGGCCGAGGCGCCCTTGGTTTCCACGCTGTTGAGATTGCGCATGCCCGAGCGGATGTCGTAGCGGTCGTCCATCGGCGGATACGCCGGGGTGAACGGGTTGGGCGCCAGCATCTTTGAGCCCCGCATGCCGGATTGGTCGTCGATCCAGTCCAGCGCGAACTGCACATCCACATCATCGCCCGCATACGCCCCCAGGTTCAGGCGCGCCGCATTGATCTGCTTGTCGCTGACCGGCTGGCCGTTGAGCCTGTTCTCGCCGAAACCATCGTGGTTCAGGCTGGCCACCGCCACGCGCGCGCGCAGGCCGCTGTCGGCACCGCCCAGCGGGCCGCCGATGGCGGCCTTGGCATCGAGCTGGCTGTAGTTGCCCACGGTGATCTGGGCAAACCCTTCGGTCTGGGTAGGCAGGCCGCGCGAGATGTACTTGATCGCACCGCCGATGGTGTTCTTGCCGTACAACGTACCCTGCGGTCCGCGCAGCACCTCGATGCGCGACACGTCGAAGACGTCCAGCAGGGCCCCCTGCGGGCGGGCGATGTAGACGTCGTCCAGATAGATGCCCACACCCGGATCGGCCCCCCAGGTGGGATCGGACTGGCCAACGCCACGGATGTACGCGGTGACCGTGCTGCTCGCGCCGCGCGCCGCGTAGATGGTCAGATTGGGCACCAGCGCATCCAGATCGCCGATGTCCTGCACGTTCATCCTGTCCAGCGCTTCGGAGGTAAAGGCGGTCACTGCCACCGGCACTTCCTGCAGGGTTTCCTCGCGCTTGCGGGCGGTGACCGTGATGCTGTCCAGATTGGTGGGCGCAACAGACTTGCCTGCCGTCGGTGCGGCCTGTGGCGCCTCCTGGGCCAGTACCGGCCCGGAGGCCAGCAGCGCGCCGATCATAAGACCCAGACAATTCCGTTTCATTCGGTCCTCCCCCAAGGCATGTGCGTCGCAGGTGGCCCTATGCCACCCATGACGCCTAGGCTAAGGGTGCCGCGCTGCGGCCGCGAGTGGACCTAGGTCCAGTCGGCAGCGGCCGTCAGATCCGGATACTGGGCGCCTCCTCATCTGGAAGCGCCGCATGTCGTTACTGATCGTACTTGCAGCGCTGGCCTTCCTCATGCTGGTGGCCTACCGCGGCTACAGCGTGATCCTGTTCGCGCCCATCGCCGCGCTCGGTGCGGTGCTGCTGACCGATCCCTCGCTGGTGGCACCGATGTTCACCGGCTTGTTCATGGACAGGATGGTCGGCTTCCTGAAGCTCTATTTCCCGGTATTCCTGCTGGGCGCAGTGTTCGGCAAGCTGATCGAACTGTCCGGCTTCTCGCGTTCCATCGTCGGTGCGGCGATCCGGCTGTTCGGCCCGCAGCGGGCGATGCTGTCGATCGTGCTGGTGTCGGGCCTGCTCACCTACGGCGGTGTGTCGCTGTTCGTGGTGGTGTTTGCGGTGTATCCCTTCGCTGCCGAAATGTTCCGCCAGAGCAACATCCCCAAACGCCTGATTCCGGCCACGTTGGGCGTCGGCGGCTTCAGCTTCACGATGGACGCGCTGCCGGGTACGCCGCAGATCCAGAACATCATCCCGACCGCGTTCTTCGGCACCGATACCTGGGCCGCACCGGTGCTCGGCATTCTCGGCAGCGTGTTCGTGCTTGCGGTGGGCATGGCGTACCTGGAGTGGCGCCGCCGCGCGGCACTGCGCACGGGCGAGGGCTACGGCGACCCGGCCACGCTGGTGAACGAACCGACCCCCTTCGCCGGCACCCAACTGGCCCATGCCGGCATCGCCATCCTGCCGCTGGTGCTGGCGTTCGTGTCCAACAAGCTGTTCACCCTGGGCATACCGCAGTGGTATGGCGGCGAACACAGCTTCATCCCCGCGATCCTGGGCAGCGCCGCACCCGTCGTGCAGGACGTACAGAAGATCGGCGCCATCTGGGCGGTGGTGGGCGCGCTGCTGGTGGGCATCCTGTCGGTGCTGGCACTGGCCTGGCGCCCCGTGGTCACCCGGTTCGCCGACGGCACGCGCACCGCGATCAGCGGGGCGGTGCTGGCTGCCATGAACACCGCCTCGGAATACGGCTTCGGTGCGGTGATCGCCGCATTGCCGGGTTTCATGGTGGTGGCCAACGCATTGGGGTCGATCCGGGACCCGCTGCTGCATGAAGCGGTCACGGTCACCGGTCTGGCCGGGGTGACCGGCTCGGCCTCCGGCGGCCTGAGCATCGCGCTGGCGGCGATGTCGGAGACCTTCATCGCCAACGCGCAGGCCGCCGGCATCCCGATGGAGGTGCTGCATCGCGTCGCCTCGATGGCGTCCGGCGGCATGGACAGCCTGCCGCACAACGGCGCCGTCATCACGCTGTTGATGGTGACCGGGCTGACCCATCGCCAGGCCTACAAAGACATCTTTGCGGTGACCCTCATCAAGACCCTCGCGGTGTTCGTGGTGATCGGCATCCATTACGCCACCGGCTGGGTTTGATCGCGGCGTCGCTGCACCCTCTGGAAGGCTGGTCCACGAGGTTTCCCGGTATTCCTTCATCCACGACTCACCTGAGAGGAGCTGGTCATGACATCTGGAATCGGTTCAATCAAGGCAGCCATGCGCGTGCTGTGCGCCTGGCTTGCCACGGCAGGCAGTGCCGTTGCGGCTGGGCCCGCCGGCCATTGGGACATCGGTCTATACGGCAACCTGTTCGGCAGTCGCGAGTACCAGGTATGGGTGCCCGCAGACTATCAGGCCACCCGGCCGCTGCCCCTGCTGCTGGTGCTGCATGGCTGCGTTACCGGCCCCAACCTCATGGGTGAGGCCTCCGGCTTCAACGACGTCGCCGATACCGAAGGTTTCATCGTGGTCTACCCGCGCCAGAACGTCACCGCCAACCCGGCGCGCTGCTGGAACTGGCAGCTGCCGATCAACCAGGCGCGCGGCAGCGGCGAGGCGTCGATCCTGGCCGGCATCGTGGACGCGGTGAAGGCCGGCTACAGCGTGGACCCGCGCCGGGTCTACGTCACCGGCATCTCGGCGGGCGGCGCGATGACCTCGATCATGCTGGCCTGCTACTCGGATGTCTTCGCCGCAGGCGCGATCCATTCCGGGGGCATGTACAAGGGCGCTACCACGGTGTCCGGCAGCGCCTACGCGCTGTTGGCGGGCAGCATCTACCCGCCGGACAGCAACGGCCGGCTTGCCTGGCAGTGCGCCGGCTCGCCGTCGCCTCGACCGATTCCGGTACTGGTGTTCCACGGCACCGCCGATGCCACGGTGAACCCGGTGAACGGACAGCAGGCCGTCCGCCAGTTCCTGCAGACCAATGATCTGGCCGACGATGGCGTTGACAACGATTCGGTGAAGTACGTGCCAACCAGCACCTTCACCGGACAGGTGCCGGGTGGGCGCACCTATACGCTGGATACCTACACCTACGGTGGCCGGACGCTGGCGCAGCACTATGTCGTGCAGGGGATGGGGCATGCCTGGAGCGGCAGCCAATCCGGCTTGCCATTCACCGACCCGCAGGGGCCGGACGCCACCCTGATCACCTGGCTGTTCCTGAAGGATCACCTGCGCTGAGCAGCGCGCCAGATCCGTCACGCATAACCGCCCGAGATCCTCTGCCAACGCGGGACGACCAGCGCGAACGGATGGGCGGTACGCTGCAGGCGACATATCGGGAAGGTGAAAGGTGCTACGACTCCCTCGCCATCCTGGCGGGGGAGATCGCCCACAGGAGGCCCACCATTCGAGCCCCCCGCGCAGCGTGGCGGCCTCAATGGAGGTCTACCGGGAACACGGGAGAGAAACGTCCGCTCAGCCGGGCAACGTACATTTCATCTTGCCGTCAACATAGTACGGCTTGGGCACGTTCGGGCTGTCGCTGGTCTTTTCGAAGACCACCTCGAACGACGCCGCATCGGGCGAGCCGTTCCGCTCGGTGCATGCGTCCTGGAGCTTCTTCTTTACCGCCGTGATGCCGGCATCGCGGTTGACGCCGTCGGCACTGTTGGTGAGATTCACGGTTTCAGCCGACGCAGCGGCACTGAACCCAATCAGGCAGCCGGTGATCAACAGGGTGTGGAGCTTGGTCATGGTGCACGTCCTTGCAGAACGGAATGGCATTCCAGCATAAGGCGGGCGGGTGAAGACGTCGTCGTCCAATGCGGAGGAGCGGCAGGCGCAGGCGTGCGCTCCAGTGGCGCTGCCAACGGGCGCAGGGATTGGTCGATCATCGCCTGTACCCGATGGCAGGCAGGCTGGAAGAAGGGTCATTCCGGGTGGCTGTGGCGGCGTTGATGCACGCGACGCATGTCGGGAGCCAGGTCGCTGCGACCTCCACCGATGGCGCTGGATGGGTCACCACAAAACGCTTTTGACCGCTCAGGGACCGGTGCGCTTCAGCGGCAGGAGCAGGCCGTGCAACGCCGCGCACACTTTCTGAGCGTTCCGGAACAGAGCGCGTACCCGCCGCTGGCTAGAGTGCAATCGCCGCTGACAGACAGGAGCCCAAGGCGACAGGAGGGATCGCAGCGCGCCGGTACCGGCAGGTCAACACGCTACGGCGTTGCCGGAAGACAGACTACTCACACGAACCGAGGGGAAACACCATGAAATCGATCATCCTGGTCGCGGTACTGCTGTGGGCATCCATCGCGACTGCCCACGCGAAGCAATGCTATGAGGCCCAGGCAACGGTGAAGCAGGCGGCGCCGTCGGACAAGTGTACGCAGACCGAAAAGGGCTATGCGAACACCGGCAAAGGGGTGCTTACGCACGAAGGCTGCACCGCGGCAAAGAGCCAGGCAGCAACCAAGCTGCGGGCCCGGCTGCAGGAGTCGTGCCGGGCCTATGTCCAGACCTATGACAAGTGCAGTGTCATCGACGTCACGTCCTGCAGCTGAAGCGCGGACCATTGCCAGGCTTCCCGGGCCTCAGGGCCTGGGAAGCCTGCGCTCGCCCTGGCAGGGCAGGCCCTCCGGCTGCCGGAACGGGACTGCGGCCAGCGTGGCGACGCGTGCCGCTATTGGCAACCACGCGGCGCCTGGTGGAGCATGATGATGGCGGTGGACACGATTCCCCGATCACCCGGGACACGTTAGAGGACCCGAAAGAGCGTGTAGGCGGCCGTAAGGAGGATGAGCGACGCCAGTACAATGTTCAGCATGCCGCGATGCTGCGCCAGCGAGCTGGATGTGCGCGCGCCGATGATGCCGCCCACGCTGCCGGCAACGACGAAGACGGCGGCGAGCGGCCAGTTCACCAGTCCGGATGATGCATAGTTGATGGCGGTCGCCAGGCCAAAAGCGGAAACAGCAACGAGAGAGCTGCCAACCGCGGCGAGCACGGGCATTCCGGTGGCCGCCACCAACCCGGGGACAACCAGGAAGCCGCCACCAATGCCGAAGAAGCCGGAGAGTGCTCCAGAAGACGCCCCCAACCCGAGCAGTGCCGGTGCGTTTCCTTTGCTGAGCCGGACGCCTGCATCGCCTGCCGCATTGCGTTTGCGCAGCATGAGCATGCCAACCGCGATCATGAGCAGGGCAAAGAGGAGCAGCAGCCGCTGTCCGTCGATGGCCTTGCCCAGCGTTGAGCCGAGATACGCACCCGCGACACCCGCCAACGCGAAGACGGATGCGCACGGCCATCTCACGTTTCCCTTGCGGGCGTGCACGAAGAGATTTGAAAGTGCATTGGCAGCAACCGCGAGCGCGCTCGTGCCAATGGCGACGTGAGGGTCGTCGATACCCACCAGGTAGAGCATCAGCGGGACAGCCAGGATCGAGCCACCTCCCCCGACCAGTCCGAGTATGAAACCAACGAGAATGCCGGAGAGTCCACCCAGCGCGAGCTGCAGCAGGGAGAGGGTTTGCATGTCGGTTGGCCGTCAGGCAGGGGAGGAGGGGGCGTCCTGCAGGCGCGAAGCGAGGGAGGAGAGGTCGTAGCCAGCCTCGCCGGCAACGGACAGCACCTGTTCGGGCGTCGCTCGGCCGGTACGAACCTGGGATAGGGCCCATAGCGACGTCGAGCGGGTGCCGGTCCTGCAGTAGGCGGCGATGGGCGCAGGCAGTTGCTCCAGCAGCACGGCAAACTGCTGCACCTGTCCATCGGCAATGCTGCCAGGCACGACGGGAAGATAGGCAAAGCGCAGGCCCGCCCTGGAGCAGGCAGCCTGCAGTGCAAGGTGATCGGGCTGGTCCGGCTGCTCGCCGTCGGGTCTATTGCAGATGACACTCGAGATGCCCGCCTCTTTCAGCGCGGGGATATCTGTGGGAGCCAGCTGGTCGGTCACACGCAGGCAAGGTGAAAGCGATCGGAGATTCATGGCGAACCCTCTGTTGTGCGGAAGTGGTAGATAAGCCAGTGGAGGAGCATGCCGACGACCATTGCGGCCGCGAACACGAGCGCAAACGTTTGACCTGTCGCCAACAGTGCAACTGCAGGGCCTGGACACACGCCTGCGAGTCCCCAGCCGATACCGAACACGGCCGCGCCGATGACCAGGTGTCGATCGATCTGGCGCTGACGGGGGATGTGCAGCGCGGCAGCGAGCACAGGCGCATTGCGTGCGCGGACCCACCGATAGGCGATCGCTGACGGAATCAGGGCGCCGGCCATGACGAGGGCCAGTGACGGATCCCACTTGCCTGCGACGTCGAGGAAGGCAAGCACGCGCGCGGGATTGGCCATGTCCGAGACGACCAGACCCAACCCGAACAGGGCACCAGACAGAAATGCCGCCAACCGGATCACGCTCCGCCTCCCATGATCATGCGCGCAACCGCCACGGTGGCCATGCCCATGAGCATGAACATGCCGGTGGCGACCAGGGAGCGCGGTGACAGCCTGGCCAGGCCGCAAACGCCGTGACCACTCGTACAGCCAGATCCGAGCCGCGTCCCGAAGCCGACCAGCAACCCGGCCAGGATGAGCAGCACCGGTGGGGAGCCTGCGGGAGAGGGCAGCGAAATGGGCTTGACGGCCAGCGCCACGCCCGACGACACCAGCAGCCCCGCCAGGAAAAGAGCCGACAACGCGCGGTCGCCCCCTCGCGACAGGCCAAGGGTGTTGGCAAGCAAACCGGAAACACCGGCAATGCGACCGGTCAGCGCCAGAAACCCACCCGCTGCCGTCCCGATCATCAGGCCGCCGATGAGTGGCCAGTACCACGCCAAGGAGGGCAGGGTCATAGCAGGTCCACCGGCAGCTTCAGGTAGCGCACCCCGTTGTCATCAGGCTCGGGCAGATGGCCCGCGCGCATGTTGACCTGCACGGAAGGCAGGATCAGGCGCGGCATGGGGAGCGTCGCATCGCGGCTCTCGCGCATCTCCACGTACGTGGCCTCCGTCACGCCCTCATGCACATGGACATTTGCGGTTCGTTCCGCGCCTATGGTGGTTTCCCATGCGAAGCGATCCCGGCCCGTGGCTTTGTAATCGTGGCAGAGGAACACCCGGGTTTCATCCGGTAGAGCCAGTAGACGTTGGATCGAGCGATAGAGCTGGCGGGCCGAGCCTCCGGGGAAGTCGCAGCGGGCCGTGCCGTAGTCCGGCATGAACAGTGTGTCGCCAGCAAACACCGCATCCCCGATGACGTAGGCCATGCATGCAGGGGTGTGCCCTGGCACGTGCAACGCCGTGGCCTGCAGGTTTCCAACGGTGAACTCCGCGCCATCGGTAAACAGATGGTCGAACTGGCTTCCGTCGCGCTTGAATTCCGTACCTGCGTTGAACACCTTGCCGAAGGTGTCCTGGACGATGGTGATGTGCTCGCCAATGGCAAGCTTTCCACCGACCTGCTGCTGCAGCCAGGGTGCGGCGGAAAGATGATCGGCGTGCGCATGCGTCTCCAGCAGCCATTGCACCTGGAGGCCTTCGTCACGAATGTACTGGACCAGCGCTGCGGCCGAGCCGGTCGAGGTGCGTCCAGAGGCCATATCGAAATCAAGAACCGAGTCGATGATGGCGCACGCTGAAGAACGGGGATCACGAACCACATGACTGGCCGTGAACGTGGCGGGATCGAAGAACGTCTTGATGCAGGGGGAAGGCGTGTCGCCTTCTCGCGCCCTGCGTACGATGTCCTGAGCCCTCTCCAATGCAGAATCGATGATGACAGGCGTATTCACGGCATGCTCCCGGCGGTCGGATTGTGGATATTACTTCATAGTTATCTAAACTATGCAACTATTGGTGTATACCCGTGGTACGGTTCAGCTGCCGTGCGGATTAACGGGTACGCTCTAGCTCTCCTGTCCGGTGCCTCCGCTCTTGAACGACCGTCTTACCGCAACCAACCTGGCCGACATGAAGGAGCGGGTGCCTGACGTGGCAGAGTTGCTGCGCTTCATGGCCACGCCGTCGCGTCTGCTCTTGCTCTGCCAACTGTCTCAAGGGGAATCGACCGTGGGTGCCCTCGAGGAGGCGACCGGCATCCGACAGCCGGCCCTTTCCCAGCAGCTTGCCGAGCTGCGCCAGCGGCGTCTGGTTACGACCCGGCGAGAGTCACGTTCAGTTTTCTATCGCATCGATGACAGCCGCGTTGAGGCGATGCTGGTTGCCCTGCATGGGATCTTCTGCGTGGATCAGCCCGACGAGCGGCCATGAGCACGTCTGCCCCGCCGTACGCTGACAGCCACCACGCTGACGATCGCCCCGACTGACGCCAGCAGCACATCCTTGTGTGCATCCCATACGTCGCCCTGGATGCCGAGATACGCCATCCCAAGATCCTGGTCGACCACCAGTGCCGCGCCCCATTCGATGAGTTCATAGGCAGCGGACGTGGCGATGATGAACTCAACGGCAATCAGGTTCAGCGTCAACTCACCGGCAACCATGTGCCTCGCATAGAGCTCCTTTGCCGCAGGCACGACCAATGCGCCGTAGGCAAAGTGGACGAGCCTGTCGAAATGGTTGCGATTCCAGTGAAACACATCGGAAATTGTCCCGCCAACCAGCTTCTGCGCCCAAGCGTCATAGGGAACTTCCGCATAGGTAAAATGCGCGCCCACAGCATGAAGGCACAGAAAGATGAGAAGCAGCGCGTTGGTGCCAGGTCTGAACGGGCGCCGCCACTGCTGGACGACGAGGTAGGGAACAGCAGCGAACGCCAGTAGATTCTCCAGCAACCAATCGCGTCGATGGTACGGTTCCACGGCGGCCAGCAGCCAGCAGCCCGCATAGATCGCAAGGCACAACACTGCAAAGCGACCCGGCTCCAACAGCGTGGCACGGAACCTGCGTTCTGGCCTTGCCGGGCTGAGCGTCGCCAGTGCGGGATCGTCAGTGGGCATACAGCACCGGGATTGCCGCCCCCAGCAGCAGCGCTCTCGTCATTCCGCCGACTGCCCACTCGCGGAGGCGGGAATGACCGTAACCGCCGACCACGACCAGCGATGCCTTGACTGCGTTGGCATGGTCGACAAGGACCTCGCTGGAGCGACGGTGCTGACCAGGCAGCTTGATGGCGGATGCGGCGATGCCCCAGCGGTGGAGGTGTTCGATGAGAGAGGGCATCACAGTGTCAGCCACATCCATCTCGTCCCGGTACCTGCATATTTCCACCAGTTGCACAGACTGCACCTGCTGCAGCAACGGAATGGCAGCATGCAGGGCGCGGCACGCATTCGGGGTGTCTTTCCAGCCCACGACTGCGCACGCATTCCCACTTGGCCGCCAGTGTGGCGGAACCACCACAACAGGCCTTCCCGCGTCAAAAAGCAACGCGTTGAACAGGGCCAGACCAATCGGATCGGGCGTCGAGAAGCCTGACCAGCCGCCCAGAATGACCATGTCCGCAGAGAAGGCCAGTCGCGCGGCAAGCTCCGCGGGCGATTCCGTTACGGCTTCATGAACTTCCACAGAGATTCCGGGATGTTCTGTGATTCTGGCTCTGATCCTTGCCGCTCTCCCGGAGGCTTCCTTACGCTGCGCGTCCTGCGCCGCCAGGAACGATGGCCTGGGCGTCGGATCAGGCGTTCCTATCGCAGGTGGCGGCAGGTAGACGGTTTCAATGATGCGCACTCGCGCATCCTGCGATCTGCCGATCTCGATGGCGAAGCGTATGGCCGCGTCATCCGTTGACGAATCCGCCAGCGGCACAAGAATGTCTTTCAGCATGGTCCCGCCCTCCCTGTCGCGTCATCGTGAGAAGAACAGTGGCGTGAGGGTGTATTCGAAAAGCGCCTTGGTCGCCCCACCCAGCAGCCATTCGTGCGCGCGCGAATGTCCGTAGGCGCCGCAGACCAGCAGATCCGCCTGGCTATCGAGCGCGTGGCCCTGCAGCACGTCAGCCACGCTCCTCCCATTCGACGACAAGGAAGCGAATGTGGCCTCTCGGCCCTGTCGCACCAAGCTGTTGACGAACGCCTGAGCGTGCTCATGGACTCGATCACTTCCGTCCACGGTGGTAACCACAAGCGAACACTCGAAATCCAGTCTCAGGAAATCATGTGCCGCGCGAGCAGACTCTGGCGTTGCACTCCAGCCGATGACCGCTCGCTTGAAGATTCCGTCAAACCGGGTTCTCCCGGGCAATGCAATGATGGGGCGTCCGGATCGGCTCACCAGTGAAGAGAACTGGGCATGTTGCAGCCTGCGCTCGGCGCGGTCATGCCCGGAGCAGGCCATGATCACCTGGTCGAAACGCTGCGCAAACATCGAAATCGCGTCCACAGGACGTTCCGCGCGTCCTTCCTCAATCTGGATGTCATAAGGCACACTCCATTGCGCGACCCGGCGCGCGAGCGTGGCAACTCGAGGGGGGACCTTGACGTATGCGGTGTCAGGCAATGGAGATTCTACCGGCTGCACCAGCGTGACGTGACCGCCGCGGGCGCCGACAAGTGCTGCTGCCAGCTGCATGGCAGAGGTGTCAGCAGGCGTATTCGTCAAAGGGACAAGAACATCCATTTTGGCAGCTGGACACAGAGGCCGACGTTGGACCAGATTTTCCGCTGGTCCTGCGCGGACATATTGACATGGGTCAACTTATTGACGGCCATCCGTTACGCGCGGCGGCCACAGCGAACGTTCCGACAATCAGGCTGGTTCCAATCAACAATGGTGCGGAGAAGCGCCACCCGCCCTTTGCTGCGGCGATAACGCACTTCAGCAATGAGTTGGCCGCAAGTGCAATGGTGACCGCCTGTATCGCGGCACTGTTGCTGATCCGCTCCGCCCCCACCATCTGTGCGGCGGAGGCGGTGGCAGCATGCACGTCGGCAATGCCGGAGATACCCAGAACCCACGGCAGACTCTCGTCTCCCAGCCATTCCCGCAGCAGACCTGCTGCCAGAAGGAGAAGAACGATCAGTCCAACAAAGACCATGATCGCCAACGGTTTGAATGGCCGTCCGATTGCCAGCCCGGATACTGCTGACGTGCGCAGCAGGGCCCGCCATCCCAACGCCCATGCGGCTCCCAAGGCCACGATTGCCGAGCAGGCCAGGGGGACCATGCTGTAGGTGAGCATGGCAGGTGCGAGGGTGCCCATCACCAGGCCCAACTGCAGGATCATAGCCACGTTGGAAAGCAAGGCCGCGCCTGCGAAGGCAGGCGCCAGTTCGGGGGCCGACCGCGCTCCGTCCGCCATCGCGGCGACAGTGGCGGTGCTGGAGACAAACCCACCGGCGAAACCGGTCAAGGCCAACGCCGATCTCGGTCCCAGATGGCGCAGCGCCAGATGCGCCCCGGTGCTGACAGCCATCAACGCAACGATAAGTGTCCCGAGCCGACTCGGGTTGATTACTTCCCAGGGGTCGATGGGGCGGTCCGGAAGCAGAGGAAGGATCAGAAAGCCAGCAACCAGTACGGTTGCGACGTCCCGAAGATCTCGATTGGAGATCGTCGCACTCACCTTGCGGATCAGCCCAGGTCCCCCAACCAGTAACATCAGGATGGCGCTGCCGGCGAGGATTGCCGTTCCAGGTGACGCCATCGCAATGGCGCCCACCATGTACAGGGCAGGCAGGACCGTCAGCGTGCCGGCGGTTGCCTGGAATCGTTGCGGCCGAGGGCGGATGACCAGGCCCAGCAGCACCGCGCCAGCTACCAGCCCCGCGTCTCCCAGCAGCGCTCCCAGCCCGCCTGAGATCGCGACCAGCGCAAGCAGAACACTGGCACCGGATCGCGTGTTGGCCGCCGCCGACCTCCTGCCCGCTCGCTGCCATGCCAGTCCCGCAAGGATGCCCACGACCGAGGCGGCAATCAGTCCCGCGGCGGTGCTTGCCGGATCCTGGACGATGCTCAGCATGGTCGGGTGCCCATTGAAATCGGTCAGTGGCGATTCTGTCAGGGCATTTGCGCAGAACCCACGCTGGGGTGACTTGATCCAGATCAATGATCCAGAAGGGATTTCATTGACTTCGATCAAGTTCATTCGTCACGCAGGGCGCAAGCTGACGGCTCCTTCACCCCGGGGAGACCGAACATGTACTGCGACATTCTGCTGCCTTTCGTCTCGGGCCGCCTGCACGAGGAGGCGCTGGGTCTGGCCACGGCGCTTTCGCGTGCGCAGGGAAGCCGCCTGGTCGCACTGGCGGGAGCCAGTGTAGTTGCGCCGGTGGCGACGGGCTGGATGTACTACCCAGCCGTCTACACCGCCCTGCACGAGCCGGCCAAGGAGACGGTCAGGGGGCTCGCCACCACGCTGGAGGAGCGGCTGGCGGGCGCAGGTGTGGAGTGGACCGTGTGTGCGAACGAGAGGGTGTGGGAGGGACCGGTGGATCAGGTGTTGCCTCAGGCACGATGCGTTGACCTGACCATCCTGGGGTTGCATCGCGATGATCCTGGCATTGAAGACACGCTTGTCTCCTCGTTGCTGGTGGAATCGGGCGTGCCGCTGCTGCTCGTCCCGCCGGACGCCTGCGACGCGGTGCCGCGTCATGTTGTGATTGCGTGGAAGAACACCAAGGAAGCCATTCGCGCAGTGCATGACGCCTTGCCGTTGTTGATCGCAGCACAGCGCGTGCACCTGTTGTATATCGATTCCGATCCGGACGATCCGAGCAGGGAGGACGACGCAGGTCTGCGCCTGGTGACTCATCTACAGCGCCACGGTGTAGCAGCGTCGCCTGTTCACCGCGGCTATGAGGAAGGTGGGGCAGGGCCGGCCATACTGAACTTCCTGAAGGAGAGCGGCGCTGATTGCATTGTCGCCGGCGGCTACGGCAGATCCCGAGCCTCGGAATTCCTGTTTGGCGGCGTCACCCGCACATTGATCCGGCACAGTCCGATACCCGTACTTCTTGCCCACTGAGACCAGCGGGGAGCCTGCCATCCAACCCGTTCGCCCGTGCCGGGTAGCGGCTGCCGAGCAACTCCGGCCTGGCGCGTCGCACACCTGATGCAATGGCCTCCCAGGTGATCCATGTACATGAACGATCAACCTCACGATGCAGCCTGTTTCAGCGTCGTGTTCCTGGGCGGCACGGATACCGTCACCGGCTCACGCTATCTGGTACAGGCCGGAGACGCTCGCGTCCTGGTGGATTGCGGGCTGTTCCAGGGATACAAGCCGCTGCGACTGCGTAACTGGCTGCCGTTTCCCGTGGATCCCGCGTCCATTGATGCGGTGCTGCTCACGCACGCACACCTTGATCACAGCGGATATCTGCCACGTCTGTTCAAGCAGGGGTTCCGCGGGTGCGTGTGGTGCACACCAGCCACCCGTGATCTATGCCGGATTCTTCTTCCCGACGCCGCGCGCCTGCTGGAGGAAGAGGCGCGCCACGCGAATCAGCGCGGCAGCTCGAAACACCATCCGGCCGAGCCGCTCTACATCGAGGAGGATGCGCAACGGTGCCTGGAGCGGATGCGCGTCGTCGACGCTTCCGCCCCCTTTGAGCCGGTGCCTGGCGTAACGGCTACGTTTCGCAAGCAGGGGCACATTCTTGGCGCTGCATCCGTATCGCTGGTCCACCGGGGCAGGCGCATCACCTTCAGTGGCGATGTCGGCCGTTCAAACGATCCGGTGATGCGCCCTCCCGCCGAGCTGCCGGCCTCGGATTGGGTCGTGGTGGAATCAACATACGGTAACCGGCACCATCCGGCCGCGTCCTTGACGGACCTGCTTATCGAGCCGATCCGGCGTACCCTCGGGCGCGGCGGGGTAGTGATGATTCCGGCGTTCGCGGTGGGACGCGCCCAGCTGCTGCTGCACGTGATCGCGACCCTGCAGGCGGAGAGACGGATCCCGCGTGCCCCGACCTACCTGAACAGTCCGATGGCCAAGGACGTCACCTTGCTCTACGGGAAATACAGGGACGAACATCTGCTGGATGATGCCGCATTGAAGCGGCTGCACGCGACAACCCGGATCGTCAACAGCATCGAGGAATCCAAGGCGCTCAACCGTCGGCAGGGCCCCATGATCATCGTCGCGGGAAGCGGAATGCTGACCGGGGGGCGCATTCTTCATCATCTCATCGCCTTCGGCCCGGATCCACGCAACATGATCCTGTTGCCAGGCTTCCAGGCAGGGGGAACGCGCGGGGCAGCGCTGGTCCGCGGTGAGAGGCTGCTGCGCATCTATGGCCAGGATGTGGCGATACGTGCCGAGGTGGTGCAGGTGGAGGCAGCCTCCGCCCACGCCGACGCCGACGAGCTTCTCAACTGGCTACGCACGGCAAAGGCGACCCCGCGGCGGGTCTTCATCACTCACGGTGAGCCAGACGCCGCCGACGCGCTGCGGTTGGCCATCGAACGGCAGCTGCATTGGTCTGCCTGCATCCCCGAGTACCTGCAGCACATTGACCTCGACTCGGGGTGAGAGCGGTTCGGCATGGCCTTCAGAGGCCAAAGAGCGTTGCCACCCGGCGGCATGGGCGGCGGAAGGCACCTTCTGCAGAACAGGACACCGTCGTGACGCACCTTGTCTTCCGGGATTCTCTTGAAGCAGCGCTCGGGCTCGCGGACGCGCTGGAGGCGTACAAGCAGACCCGGGCGTCAGTACTGGCCGTTTCCTGTGCATCACTGCCGATGGGGCGGCTCATCGCCGATGCGCTTGGGGCGCAGCTGAGGCTCGCGGGCTTGCCCGCTGAGTGGGCTTCTGCGTCATGGCATGAGGTGATCCCCAGCCGCAGGGAGCGCGCGGAATCATCAATGCCGTTCGGCAGTCCGGAAGAAGCGGCCTGCGAAGCAGACCTTCAGGATGTTCAGCGAGCGATCCTCGCCCAGGCTCAAGCGCATCGCAGGCGCTGCGGAATCTGCTCATCGGCTGGACTGGCGCAGCGAACGGTCATCGTGCTCGATGACGGCTCGGCGACACCCTCCGCCATTGCGTCATCCTTGCGAATGGTTCGCGTGTATGGTCCGACGCTGTTGGTGTATGCGGCACCCGTCACCACGATGGAAACCCTGACGCAAGCATCGGTACTGGCCGATACGTGCATCTATCTGGCTGCGACAGACTCGGTCAATGCGGTCGCCGCGCACTTTCTGGACTACCCGGTAGTCACTGACAGGCAGGCGATGCGTGCGTTGTTCCCCACGCCGATGCGATGGGGGGAGGGTGACGGGACGTGCCCGGGCTGTCTTTCGGTTGGAAAAGGAATGCGGTGATCGCCTGAGCCTTCCGCGATCTCAGGTACCGGGATCGAGTGGCAGCTCATGAATGACCTGACGATGGTCTTCGGTATCGACGCGGCTGCTGAATCCCAGATGCTTGGCCAGTTCCCGCATATGTGTGTTCTGGGCGTCGTCAATCGAATACATCCGCTTGATTCCTCGCGACCTGGCAATGGCAATCAGGTGGTTCATGAGGATCACCCCCAGCCCGCGTCCCTGCCATTCGTCGGCGACCGTCACCGCGCACTCGCAGGCATCCCCGGAGGCATTGGTGCTGTAACGGCTTACTCCGATGAGCTGCTCACGCGACGCGTCGGAAATGACGGCGGCAAAGGCGACCTGGTGAGCATCGTCCAGCACCGTCAGCTGCGTCAGCAATTGTTCGCTGGGCGAGCAAATCTGGCCCAGAAACCGGAAACGGCGGGCCTGCGGGGACAAGCCTTCAATGAACGCGCGCTCGATATCCCTGTCCGCCGCCGTGATGGGTCGAATCAGTACCCTCGTACGGTCGCGCAGCACCTCTATCCAGCGTGGAAAGAGCTCGGGGGACAGGGGAGACGGGAGGTCTGGAGTGGTCATGGCAGCCAGGGCTGATGGGGACGCATGCAGGCTAGTACCCTGGCGGAACCGGCAAGTTGACGCAGATCAACGTACACGGCACTACGTGCGAGCTCAGCGCGCCGTGTAGCCGCCATCGATCACCAGGGATGACCCCGTGACGAATCTGGATTCCTCCGATGCAAGGTACACGACCCCCCAGGCAACATCGTCGGGCGTACCCACATGGCCCAACGGGTGCAGTTGATCCAGCGTGTGCCTGCCGGCCACCAGATCAGCGATACCACTGTCTTGCAAGTGGTGCTCGACAAGCGGCGTCCAGATGAAGCCTGGGTGTACCGAGTTGACCCGAATGCCGTCGCTCGCGTAGATCAATGCGTCGGTCTTGGACATCAGCGTGACCGCGCCCTTGGATGCGTGGTAGGCGGGAAGGTCCGCTGCGCCCACCAAACCATAGATTGAAGACAGATTGATGATGCTGCCGGTACGATGTCTGCGCATGTGGGGCAGGGCATGCTTGGTACAGAAGAAGACGCCTTTGACATTCACGGCCTGGACCTGGTCCCAATCGGCCTCACTGAGCTCGTGGGTCGGGCGGTTGGCGCCTGCAATTCCGGCATTGTTGACCATGACATCCAGACGCCCGAACCGATCCACGACGGCGTCGATGGCATCCTGCACACTGGTTTCGCTCCGAACGTCGACGTGCCAGTAGATCGCGGCAGAACCGGCGCCAGCCAGCTGATTGACCAATGCGTTGCCTTCTCCGTCATGTATGTCGAACAGGGCCACCGCGGCGCCTTCTTCGGCCATGCGAACTGCGCAGGCGCGGCCAATACCCACAGACGCACCGGTGATTATGCACACCTTTCCTTTCAATCGATTCATCTCAAGCGTCCTCCTCAGGTCGGACGTATGCACGGCATCGCCGGGGCGCATGTCCATTTGGCGGCGCACCGGGAGAGGGCGTGTTGACCTGCATCAAGAAACGCGGTTCTTTACATATCGTTACAAAACGACCATCCACCGCCATCCGTCAGCCTCCGGCCGCGCCTAGATTGGGTGTGGGTCAAGTGGAGGATTGGATATGTGGGACACTGCCAGTCACGTCATGCTCGACACAGCGGGTGTGGCACCCTTTCTCGGCGTTCAAGGCGACGTCGTGGGCGGTAGTGGCGGGAGCTGGGAGCGCCTGCTGCAGGGCACGCCCCTTGTCAAACGCCGCGTTCGCAGGAAGCAGCACGTCATCCGCGCAGGCCAGCCATTTCGCGGACTGTTCCTGGTGCAGTCGGGCGTCTTCAAAAGTGCTCTGATCAGTGAGGATGGCCGAGAACGTGTGACGGCGTTCCCGATGCGCGGCGAGCTCCTTGGGCAGGAAGCACTGGACCTGGCTGTCTACCCATGCCACGTGACAGCGCTGGACGACGGTGAGGTCTGGGAGCTGCAGCCGTTCCTTCTGCGTCAGTGCATTCCCGGATTCCAAGAGCGCTTGAGCGGGATGCTCGCCTCGGAGATAAGACGTGACTGGCAATGGATGCTGGCGCTCGGCAGCCTGAATGCCGAGCAGCGGGTGACATCGTTCCTGCTTGATTACTCCACGCGACTGGCCGAGCGCGGCTTCAGCGCGACACAGATGCTGCTTTGCATGACGCGTGCCGACATCGGCAGTTTCCTTGCCATGCAGATCGAGACCGTTGTCCGCACGTTGCACAGGTTGCAGGATCAAGGGCTGATCGAGATCAGTCGTTCCCATATCCGCATCGTCGATCTACCGAGCCTTCGCGCCCAGTCAAAAACACAGAACTGACGTCCTGCTGTGCCGATGTCGCATGCGGAACCGCCGTCAAGCGATCAGTTGCTGGACCGCTAGCAAGAGATCCTCGCGCCGATACGGCTTGCGTAGCAAGGTGCCGCAGTGCCCGGTGTCGGCATTGATCTCGGGCGCGTCGTCATGGCCCGTGGTCAGGAGTACCGCCAGGCCCGGCAGCTGCCCGCGCAAGGCAGAGGCCAGCGCATGGCCGTTCGTCGCGCCTCCGAGCATGACGTCACTGAAGACCAGGGCTGTTTCCGGGTGCTTCCGTGCGATCGCAAGTGCCTCGGCCGCGTCAGATGCTTCCAACGTGACGTAACCGGCAGCCTGGAGAAACGAGACGGCAATCCGTCGCACGCCCGGATCGTCTTCCACCACCAGGATGGTCTGCCGCGCGCCCTCCACCCGATGTCGCGGGGGCAGCGACCGCTCTGGCTGGGACGTGGCAACCGGGAGGTACATGCTTACCGTTGTGCCTCGACCGTGGACGGTGTCGATGTGCAACATGCCTCGACTCTGCCTCGTGAAGCCATACACCATGCTGAGGCCAAGTCCGTTCCCTTGACCCATCGACTTGGTGGTGAAGAAGGGTTCAACCGCGCGCCGAGCGGTACTGGCGGACATGCCCATGCCGTGGTCTGTGATGCTGATGACAATGTAGTGCCCGGCCTGCAGCTCCTCCATCTCCTGCGGACTGACCCACTGCTCCTCAACCGAGAGCAGTATCTCGCCGTTTCCCGGAAGGGCATCGCGCGCATTCAAGACCACGTTGACCAATGCTGTCTCAAGCTGGCAGGGATCAACATGCGCAGGTGGGAGGCCGCGGTGGCATTCAATCGTCAGTGAGAATGACTCACCCAAGGTTCGTTGCAGCATGGTGCCGAGATCATGAACCAGCTGGTGAAGCTTGACCGATTGGGGTGCCAGAGGTTGGCGTCTTGCAAAGGCAAGCAGCTTGGACGTGAGAGATGCTCCGCGCGCCACGGAGTGGAGGGCGCCTGCGATAAGATCGCGCGCACCCTCGTGAGCGGCATACTCGTCATCAAGAAGCTGTAGGCTGCCGGAGATGATGGTCAACAGGTTGTTGAAATCGTGCGCGATGCCGCCGGTCAACTGACCGAGTGCGTCCAGGCGTTGCGCATGGGCGAGTTGCTCCGCCGTTCTGCGGCGCTGCATTATCGCCGCGACAAGGACTGCGACGCCCTGAATCAGATGAAGGATGTCATGCTGGATCGGTCGCGCATCTGCGGAAAGCACCATCAGAATCCCTGTCGGGTGGTCGCGGTCACGGAGCAGCGTTGCCGCACCACACGCAAACCCATCACCTGCTTCGGCCAGCAGCTCCAACTGCCCATCATCCAGAATGGTGGCACGGTCCGCTGGAAGCGATGCTTGGAGCAGGTCCCAGCGCGACGACAGTATGTGGCGAAGGGCCTCACCATTGATCTGTCCGGCAACGCGCACATCGATCGCATGACCATCCGACTCAGGAAAGGCCAACGCAACTGCGTCGGCCTTGAGCTCATCGATAAGCATGCCAGGCAATGCGCGAACGAGCTGTTGCTCGCTACCCGCGTCCAAGGCCATCTGTCCCAGCCGTGCAATGAAGGCATCATAGCTGGCCCGCACCAAGGCTTGCCGAACGCGTTGACTCTCAGAGATATCGCGCACCGAGGCGAGGAAGTGTCGTCCGTGTGCAGTCTCGATCGGACTCAACGCGATTTCCACCGGAAACTGCTGACCGTTCGCCTTCTGGCCGACCAGCACCTGGTCGGATTGGCCCATCGGTCGGACGCGCGGGGAAGCCATGTAACCCAGGCGATGCTGAAGATGCCGCCCTCGCGCGTCGGTCGGCATCAGGGCCTCTACAGCGAGTCCAATCAGCCCGTCGTTGCCATAACCGAAAAGACGCTCTGCGTTGCCATTGGCGCGGCTGATACGCCCCTCTGCATCCACCAGCAGCAGCGCGTCAGGAACGATATCAAACAACTGCGGGAGCATCAGTCCGGTCACATCGACACGCTGGCAGCCAACCGATAGCCGACCCCTCGAGTCGCCTGGATCAGCTGAGGCTGCGACGGATCACGCTCAAGCTTGCGCCTCAGCCTGCCGATGTGGACGTCGATAGCACGATCGAACGGGCCCGCGTCGCGTCCGTGTAGCGCGTTCATCAGCTGATCTCTGCTCTGTACCTTGCCGGCGGCTTGAACCAGCGCGTAAAGCAGATCGAACTCAGCCGACGTCAAGCGGATCGCATCGCCGTCACGATCAAATACAACCCGCGCAGACGCGTCGAGGAGCAACCCGTCAAAGCGCAACACATGTCCGGCTGGGACCAGAGGGCGCTGTGCCCGCCGCAGCACCGAATGTATGCGGGCCAGCAGCTCGCGGTAGTCGAACGGCTTGGCGACATAGTCATCGGCACCGAGCTCAAGGCCCACGACTCTATCCACCGAGTCGCCTCGGCCGGTCACCACGATGACGGGAATCTGGGAGGACTGACGTCGCAGCATCGTCAACCCATCCCCATCGGGCAGGCCGAGGTCGAGCAGGATCAGATCCACCACCTCGCGGGACAGGCATTGCTCCGCCGCCGCAACGCCCGCGGCCATGTGGCACTCAATGCCGTGATTCTGCAGGAAGCGGGCCGTGAGGCCGGCAACGGCAGCATCGTCTTCGACCAGGAGGATGCGTGGCCGGGCGATCAGGGGTCGTTCGAGCACTGCCATCGACGCGCCCTTCAAGCTTGGTTTCAATGATCATACCCTCGGCTGACGGCGGCACACGGCACGCCCCTCATTCATCTTTGCGAAGACTCAAGGGTAGTCCGGCACGGTTGAAACACCCCTCATGACGTGTCCCGGGCGTGTGGCGAGGCGCTGGCATGCAGTCTCACGGTCACCTTCAACCCGTTGAGGCATTGCGACGTGCCAAGGCTGATCTCCCCGCCATGCGCGTCCAATGTCTCCTGGACGATGGACAGGCCCAATCCGCTGCCCTCCGCGCCGCTTCCGATCACCCGGTAGAAGCGGTCGAAGACGCGGTCCTGCAGATCGTTGGGAATGCCAGGTCCAGAGTCTTCCACCGTGAGTACGCAGTGTTCCCCCGTCTGTTCGGTGGACACCACCACGACGCCATGCTCGGGTGTGTAGCGGATGGCGTTCTCCACGAGGTTGCGAACCAGCAAGCCCAGCGAGAACTCGTCACCGAAGACGTTGGCGTTGTCGAGAACGAGATTCATGACCTGACGCTTGGACGCGGCCAAGCCCCGGAGCTCTTCAACCTCGCTGCTCACCAGGGCGTCCAGACTCAGCTTGCGAAACGCGTCCTTGCCGATACCGCGCTCGGTCCGGCTCAGCGACAGCAGTTGCGATACCAGTCGTTCGACACGCTCTACTCCTCGCGCAAGCAACCGCTGTGACTCCTGGCGCTCTTCATCCAGCGTGGCGAGGCGTGCATTGTCTGCGTGAACCTTGACCGCACTGATGGGCGTGCGCAGCTCATGCGCAGCGTCTGCGATGAAGCGGCGCTCGCGCGCCAACGCGAGATCGAGTCGCTGCAGCAGCTCGTTGACCGCGCGAACCAGGCCGTGGACCTCCTCCGGGAGCTGGGTGTCATCCAAGGGCGTCATGCGGTCGGGATCGCGCTCACCGATGTCCGTGGAGACTTTCCGCAACGAGCGCGTCGCCCAGGCGACCGTCAGCCAGATCACCACGGCCATCACCGGAAGCGCAAACAACAGCGGCAGCAGCGTGCCGATGGCAATGTCCTCGGCCAGTTCCTGGCGGATGTCCGAACGCTCGGCGGACTGAAACCATCGACCCTGTGGCGAGCGCAGCGTGAACGTGCGCCACTGCGCCCCGTCAATATCGACATCCGCGTAGCCCGGCGACAGGCTCGCCATTGGGGCAGTGGGCGCACTGTCCGATCGAAGGAGCAGGCGACCCTCCGGCGTCCATATCTGAAAAGCCAGCTTGTTCTCGTAGGCATGCCCGTCTTTGAAGGCCAGTGCCTCGCCCACGCCCTCGGCGCGCCCGTGCCAACCGCGCAGGACGATGGGGTCGCCAGGGAACGCGCTCAGATCGCTGAGCGGCTCGTCCACCAGGCTCAACAGCACCCGTGAGGACTGCACCAGCCGGGCGTCGAACATCTCCCCGGCCTCCTGCAACCCGGCCCGGTAGCTCAGGCCGGCCGCCAGCAGCATGAGCAGGGAGAGCACGCCCAGCAACACGACCAGCAGGCGGCGACGGATGGACGTCATGCAGCCGCATCCGAGGGGTCACCCAAGGCGTAGCCGATTCCCCGCACGGTGCGGATGATGCCGGGATCCAGTTTCCTGCGCAGTTGGTGGACATGCACATCGACGGCATTGCTCGCCACGTCCTCATCCCAGCCATACAGGTGCTGCTGGATGGTCTCGCGCCCAAGCGGCCTGCCGTGTTGTTCCATGAGCAATCTCAACAGAGCGAACTCCCTGCGGGTCAGGTCCAGCGCGTGCCCCTTCCAGACAGCGGTCAGGCGGGCCGGGTCCAGGCACAGCGCACCTGCCTCCAGAGTCGGTGCTGCACGCCCCACGCTGCGGCGGAGCAGGGCGCGGACGCGGGCAAGCAGTTCGGGGGTGTCAAACGGCTTGCCCAGATAGTCGTCCGCACCCACGTCCAGCCCCAGGGTGCGGTCAGCCGCCCGCTCGCGGGCGCTGAGGACCAGGATGGGGACGTTGCCGCCCGCTGCGCGCACCTTCCGGATGACCTCGATCCCGTCCAGCCGTGGCAAGCCCAGGTCGAGGATGACCAGGTCGATGTCGCCGCCGCCGATGGCGGTAAGCGCGGCGGCACCATCCTGCACCCAGTCCACGGCATAGGCAGCGCGGCGCAGAGCAGTCCGGATGCCTTCACCCAGTGATGCGTCGTCTTCGGCGAGCAGAATGCGCATGCAGGCAGTCTCGTCGTCCCGGATTCACTTGGCAAGGTGGGCCCGGACCTCCTTGAGTTTGGCGGACGCTTCGGCCCGGCGTCCGGCATCGGCGATGTCACGGCCGGGGCGGGCAGGTGCAGCAAGCGCCTTCTCGAAGGCTGCCTGGGCGCCGTGCCAGTCCTTCTGGTCGCGCAGGAAGTCGCCGTAGAAGTAGTTGGCATCGATGCCGGTCGGGTCGACGACCAACCCCTTCTTCAGCATGGCCGCCGCGGTTTCGTCATTGCCGAACCCCAGTGGCCACCCGGGAACCTGGTAGTAGAGGGCGCCCAGGCTGGTATAGGCCGCCCCCTGCAGTGCGTTGGGGTCCATCTTCAGGGCAGCCTCGAAGTCCGCGCGTGCCTGCTTGACCAGACTGAGCGCCCCCATGCCCCCCTTCTCGCCGGCGAGACTGGAAAGGACGATACCTTCCCAGATCAGTGCGCTGGCATTCCGTGGCTCGGTCTGCCGGGTCTTCGCCGCCTGACTGGCCAGCGCCTCGAACGCGGCCTGTCGTTGCGGCTTGCTGGTCTGGTAGTTGATCTGGGCCCAGCGGTCCCGCAACTGGGCAACCGTCATGGGCGTTCCTTGCTCGGCGGCACAGGCAATGCCGACCAACATGACCAACGCGCTGATGAGCAGGATGAACATGGCTTTACCGTGACGTTGCTTCATGGGAGGAGTCCTCGTGGATGGGCTGCGCCTGCGAGGCGTGGCGCCTGATGATGGGAAGCTGGGCGCGCAGGCTGCGGTCGACCAGCGCGGGGAACATGCCGTTGATGCGGGCGAAGAGCTTTTCCGGCCATCCGAGCTGGCGGCGCCGATCGCCTTGGCCGATGGCGTGGACAAGCGCACGGGCCACCGCCTCCGGAGCATCGCTGCCCACCTTGAGCTCTGCGTTGAGCGCATCGACGGCAGGCGTATTGAAGGCGGTGCGCGTGGCGCGCGGAGAGAGATACTGGAAGCTCAGGCCGGTGCCGTCGTGTTCACGGGCAAGCGCCTCCATGAGGCCGCGAAGGCCGAATTTGCTGGCGCTGTAGGTGGCAAATCCGGCGAAGCCGATGCTGCCGAAGGTGGAGCCGATGGCCACGACGCTGGCCTGCTCGTGGCGGCGCAGTACGGGAAGAAGGGCGTGGATCAGCAGGGCGGAGCCGACCAGGTTGGTCTGCAACAGATGTTCCAGCGCATCGGGATGCTGGTCTTCGAACAGCCCGAACGCGCTCTGGGCGTGGCCGAGCACCAGGACGGACGGGGGCGCATCGGCCTGTCGGATCGCAGCAAGCAGGTGCGAACGGCCCAGTGACGTGGACAGGTCGGCGACCACGGTGTGCACGCGCCCCATCGGCAGCCCTGCGGCAAGGGCGGTGAGGCGACTGCGGCTGCGCCCGACGGCCAGGATCGAGGCACCCGCGTGGACCAGCGCGTGACACAGCGCCACGCCGATGCCGCCGCTGGCGCCGGTGACGATGACGGTCCTGCCGGCAAGGTTCATCACGCGGCCTCCGCCCAGCGCACGCCGTTCGGGCGAAGCGTGCGGAAGATGTCCCCGTACAGCACGTAGAAGCGCCGGGCGGCGTGGATGACGGCCTGTTGATCAGACGGATCGTCCAGTCGGTCCATCAGCCCTTCGAAGAAACCGACATGCTCGATGTCCAGATCGCCGTGGGACAGCAGGTAGCTGAAGGCGTTGCGCGGCAGGTCGAGCGAGGACTGGATCGTGTTGGCTGCGCGGGTTGCCAGCGCCACACTGGTTCCCTCCAGCACCAGGACCATGCCGAAGAAGCCGACCGGGTTGCCGCGGTGGATGGTGTCGTACGCATAGCTGACCATCAGTTCGGTCGCCAGTGAGGGACGGCTGGCGGCGGCTTCGGCGCGGTCGGCACCGCAGGCCGCCAGGTCGTCCAGCACCCACTCCTGGTGGCCCATCTCTTCTTCGATGTACTCACCAATGGCCGTGCGCAGCCATTCCAGCCGGGCCGGCAGGCGCGCCCCGCAGGCCATCAGCAACGGGACGGTGTGCCGCACGTGGTGGTAAGCCTGTCCGAGAAAAGCGACGTAATCTTCGCGGGCGATCTGCCCCCCCAGCGCGGACTGGATGATAGGCACGGAGATCAGGGTGGCCCGTTCCTGCTGGGTCTGGGCGAGCAGTTCGGAATGGAAACTCATGCGGATACTCCCGTGGAAGGAACGGCGGCGGGACGGCGATAGCTCGCATCGACCTCGGCCTGGAAATGGGACAGGATGGCGTCGCGGCGTGGGCGTCCGTTGGGGGTAAGCAGCCCGGCGCTGGCAGAGAACGGCGCCGGTGCCCGCACGATGCGCGAGACGCGTGCGTAGTCAGGCAGACCTGCGTTGACCTGGGCCACGGCGCGGGCGAGGGCGGCATCGTCAAGGTCGGCGCGACGCGGCACCAGCACGGCGACGTTGTCGGCCTGTGCTTCGCCCCAAACCACCGCCTGGGCCAGGTCCGGATGGGAGAGCAGCTCGCTCTCCACCCATTCGGGTGAGACATTGCGGCCAAACGCGGTAATGAAGACATTCTTGCGGCGGCCCGTGACGTGGACGAATCCGTCAGCGTCCACGTGGCCAAGATCACCTGTACGGATCGGCCCGTCCGGGAGCGGTTCCGACCCCAGGTAGCCCAGCGCACGTGCCCCCTCGACCTGGAGTTCACCGTCGACAACGGCGACGCGGGCGTGTGGCATCGCTTTGCCGACACTGCCGTCCCGGCTGGCGTCGGGTCGGTTGAGGCAGACCACCGAGGCACACTCGGTCAGCCCGTAGCCTTCAAACACCGGCAGACCGAGCGCCCGTGCGCGTGCCAGCAGTCCCGGCCCCACGCGCCCACCCCCGACGGCGATATAGCGCAGCGAGGCGGGCAGGGGAGCACCACTTTCGGCGGCCATCACCACCGCAAGCAACAGCTGGGGCACCAGGATGACGCTCTCCGGCTGGTAGCGGTGCAGACACCGCAGCAGCGTCGGTACATCCAGGCCCGAGGCGCCGGTGTAGCCGATCTCCGCCAGCGACGGGAGCGCGATCTGCGCGTCCGACAGCAGCGTTGCATACAGCCCGGCAACGTTCTCCAGCAGCGTGGAGAGCGGCATCAGGCAGAGGTGGCGGCGCGGTGCAATCGACGACGAGGCCTGCACCAGTGAACTGGCGACTGTAAGCAGCGTGTCGCCTGACAGGCACACGCCCTTGGGGCGGCCGGTCGTGCCGGAGGTGTAGGTCACGCATGCCGTGCCGGCGGGAAGGCCGACCGGAGCCGCCGCCTCAGTCCGCCACTGGGCGAGCATCCCGCCATCCAAGGTCCCCAGTGCGCCCATGCTGCCGGGTGGCGCTGGCGCACCGCCGGCGGTGACAACACAGTGGGCACTGCTGGACGCCAGCGCATGAGCAATCTGCTCAGGAGAGAAAAACGTGGGCAACGGCACATGCACGCCGCCGAGCTCGCGCACGGCAAGATCCAGAACCAGCCAGTGAATGCCGTTGTCCAGCCGGCTTGCGACGCGGTCGATGCCCTGCAGGTCCAGTCGATCAGCCAATCGCACTGCGCGCTGCCGGATCTGCTCATCTCCAACCTCCGCACCGGAGATGAGCACGCGCGCCTTGCGTCCGCCGAGACCGGCGATCAGGGGAGAGGTCGGCGCGGTCATTGCGCACCCACCATGACCTGCAGAGACGGATCCGAATCCGTCCTGGGGCGTGCATCCTGTTTCAGTGCTTGATGCAGGAACGCGCGTCCGGCAGCGACATTCCCGCAGACCACCTTCGGCCGGGCCTGGTAGTAGCTGCCCCACTGGGATGCATCGCCGGTGAGTCGCCCCGGGCTTGCTTCGCCAAGGTCTACCGTGACCAGATGCAGCCGGTCGAGGGTGTTCCGCAGCTGTTGGGTGGCCGCGAACAGCACCCAGCGCACGCGTGCGGCATGCAGCATGTCGGTCAAACGGACAATCAGCTCACGCGCTACGCCGGGGGTGGTGGCGGCAAAGTTGCCGATCTCGGCGATGCGGTCGCGACCCACGCAGGCGATTTCCCGGTGGGACAGCAGTGCCTGTGCCGGCTCATCGAGATACTGCTCGACGAACAAGGGACCCTCGCTGCCAACACGCATGCCGACGGCTGCCACCAGCTGCCCCTGTCCATCCCGGAACGCAAGCAGATGGGGCAGGAACGCGTGCAGCGTGGCACCGTAGCGTTCGCGGTACACATCGGCGATGAACTGCTCCACCTCGTGGCGGCGCGGGTCCTGCGGGCCCACCATCTGCGACTGCGGCAGGATCGACGGGAACGTGACAGCGAGGGAAGTGGGGATCCAGGACATGGCGAGCATGCTGGCCGGCCCGGATTAAGGCTGAATTAGGGCGTAGTTAAGCAGCCATTAGCATTCTGGAATGCTTTCGTTGTCGGGAGCACCTGCATCAAGCGTGGTAAGCGCACGCGCAGGACGCTGGTGCGGTAGGCGATGGAGTGCATGCAGCGGGGACAGGTAGAACCCGTTGCGGTCGTACTGGCGCGTTCCAGCGCACCGCTTCAGGAAGCACAGCGGGGAGGGCGACGGTCCGCCGTCGAACGGGCGGAAGTCAGGCGTGCCCGAACGGCGTCTGGTCGGCATCCGGCCTTGACGCAAATGTTATATCATCACATTTGCGTCGTCAGCCGACAGGCGGCGGTAGGCCCCGTTCAATCTCCTCATCGAATACCCATGAAAATCCATATCCTGGTGGTCGCCGTTGCCGCCGCCTGCCTGTCCATGCAGGCCAACGCCCAATCGGTCGACTCCGCCCTGACCTTGGGCAAGGTCGATGTCCACTCGCATTCCGAAGGCCAGCTCACGGCGCACCAGGTCCTGACCTCGGTCGATGTACTGGGTGCCGACCAGATTGAAGACAAGAACGTGTCGCAGAGCTGGGAACTGCTCGGTCAGATGCCCGGCATCCAGCTCACCGAAACCCGCCAGGGCGCCGAGTCCGGCAAGGTCAGCTTCCGTGCCTTCAACGGCGAGGGCTACCTCAATGCGATCAAGACGTTGATCGACGGCGTGCCCAGCAACGTCAACAGCGGCAACCAGCGTTTCATCGACATGCTGTTCCCACTGGAAATCAGCTACATCGAAGTCGTGCGCGGCACCAACGATCCGCGCTACGGCCTGCACAACATCGGTGGCAATGTGAACTTCGGCACCCGCCAGGGCGGCACCTACACCGACGCGCGCCTGGGCTACGGCAGCTACAACACGCGCAGTGCCCAGCTGGCGGTCGGGCGCGAAAGCGATGGAGTCGCCCGGAACTATTTCCTGGGCTACCAGGACGCCGACGGCTACCGCGACAATGATGCATCGAAGAAGTACAGCATCGGCGGCAAGTGGTTCTACGGCAATCTGGAAGACGATGGACTGCGTGCAGGCCTGACCGCGCGCGCGTATCACAACGAAGCCGACGAGCCGGGCTTCATGACGGCAGAGGAACTGCGCACCCACCGCCGCGGATCGGACCTGCGAAACCGCAACGATGGCGACGACCGTGACATGCGCCAGGTCGCCGCCCATGTCGACCTGAAGCTGGCCGATGATCTGTACTTCGGCACCAGGCTCTACTACAACAGCTACGAAGACGATCGCCGCATCACCTTCAGTGACCTGCCCACCGGCAATGCGCCGCGCCAGCGCCGCATCTGGGATGAAAGCCAGTTCGGCATGCTCAACACCCTGACCTGGAATGCGAGCAGCGTGCTGACCCTGGAAGGTGGGTTCAATTACGAGCAGCAGGACAACCGTTACCAGCGCATGCGATTCAGCTACGCCGAGCCGACCGACTTCTGGGCCACGCCGGCACGCATCCAGAATGACGAACGACACAGCTTCGACAACTGGGGCGCATACGTGCAAGCCATTTACCAACCGATCCAGGCGTTGAAGATCGTTCCCGCGTACCGTGTTGACCGCTACAGCGGCCGCACGCGCCTGGTGGATGGCACGACCGGCAGGCTGCAGCGCTACGGCAACATCAACCAGCCCAAGTTGAGCGTGGTCTATGCGCTGACCCCCAGCGCCAATATCTACGCCAACTGGGGGCGCACAGCGCAGGTGCTGACCGGCGGCACGGCCCCGGCTTACCTGACCCCGGGCCAGGCGGCGATGAGCCCTTCCACCAACACCGGCATGGAACTGGGAATGAAGTTCAGCCCGTTCCGCGGTGCGCAGGCACGCGTGGCGGTCTGGCAGCAGGATGCGGAAAACGAAATCTCCAACATGCCGGCCACCGGGACCACCGTGCAGCTGGGCAAGACCCGCCGGCATGGCGTGGATGCGCAGATTTCCGCACCGCTGGGGGAGCGCTGGACCGTGTGGGCGTCCCATGCGTACCAGGAGGCCAGGATCGAACGCGACGGCCGGGCAGGGGTGGAATCGCTGGAAGGCAATGAAGTGGCTGCCGTGCCGCGCCACATCAGCAACGTGGGTGTTGATTTCCGTGCCACCGACGCCCTGAAGTTCGGGCTGCAGGGCCGCGCGCAGGGTGACTACTACCTGGAAGAGCGCAATGTGGCCGGCAAGTACGGCAACTTCGCCGTGCTGGATCTCAGTGCCGGTTATCAGATCAATCCAACCTGGAGCGTCGATCTGCAGGTGAAGAATGCCACCGGCCGTGAGTATGCCTACGTATGGTATGACAGCTTCTTCCAGAGCCAGACACAACCCATGTTCTCGCCTTCGGCTGGTCGGCAGGCGTATATCGGGCTGACTATGAAGCTGTGAAGGACGGGGGGCGCAGCTACGCACCACTGGCGTCACCAGGATGGAAGCCTCTGGGAAGGCGCTGCGCCGGCGCCTGGTCGACACCGGGCATCACGTCGTGGCAATCAGAAGTAGTTACCGCAGGTAGGGTGCGCCCGCCCGTTTGCAAGGCCCCCGACATAGACACATGATTGCCGCGGCAAGTGATGTCCTTCCGGTCGGCACCGTCAGAAGGCAGAGCCAGCTCGGCGATCGCCTGCCGTCTACATCCGACAGTACTCCATAAGCCTGCGCAGGAGAGTGAGGATGAAAGAGCGGATACGGAAGCTGCAGCCCTCGACCAGACTCCACCGATGGGCCACGTCGACAACGAAGCCGCTGCAGACGCCATTTTCGAGGGCGGACCCATCCTGACGATGGCGGGGGACCAACCGGCTTATGCCGAGGCGCTGGCTGTCAAGGACGGCAGGATCGTCTTCGTCGGCACCAAGGCGGGCGCGATGAAACACAAGGGCCCTGCCACGCGTTCTGTCGACCTGTCCGGGAAAACCCTGATGCCCGGCTTCATCGACGGCCATGCCCATCTCCTCCAGTTTGGCTCCCAGGCCGTTGGAGCCACGCTACCGGCATTGATCAGCTGGACAAGTTCTACAGCAAGCGCTACAGGGACCACTACCGCTTGGGCGGTTTGAAAATCACACTCGATGGCTCGCCACAGGGACGCACAGCCTGGCGCACTGCGCCTTATCTGATTCCGCCGGATGGGCAGAACCCCGGATACAAAGGCTACCCGGCCATTCCCGATACCCGTCAGGTACAGAATGATCTGCCGGCCTCCCTCTGCTGCAACCGTCCAAGCCAGCCCCGGCTCGGCACACGCGCAGGCCACGAGCGCGGAGACCAAGCAGGCAGGGCGATTAGGGATGTTTATCGGGGGTAGGCGGAGGTTCGCTTCTGGCCTTGGATTCAACCGGTAGACGCAATTCAATCGGCCCACTCGTGGGTGGCATGTTCGGATCGTGATGAAGAGGCCGGAGCACGGCGCAACCGTGAAGGCGTTCGGGCTCAATAATGCCAGCGGGTACAGTAGAGTGCCCTCTTTCCATCCCGGCAGTCATTAAACTGACATATGGCCAGGTAATACTTCGATTATTCTAGATAAATGGTTGCGATGGTATGCGTACCCTGAATGTTCTGTTCCTCTGCACAGGCAACTCGGCGCGCAGCATTCTTGCCGAAGCACTGGCCAACCATTTAGGACGCGAACGTATCCGCGCTTACAGTGCCGGCAGTCATCCCAAGGGCGTAGTTCATCCAGTGGCCCTGCAGGTGCTCTCGGAGATTGGCTTCGACGTTGCCGGGCTGTCGAGCAAGCCGTGGGAGGCATTCGCAGGTCCGGAAGCACCGCAGATGGATCTCATCGTGACCGTGTGCGAT